>JBAZNK010000006.1 GCA_041649255.1 bacterium | reverse complement strand
CAAAAATACTGTTGGAGAAATGGGTAGTGTATCATCCTTATGATTCCGTTGCAGTGCAATTAATAAAAGAACTGGATAAGGAAATGAAACATCCGATGTCTTTACCGGTAGTGGGTTCATAATATAAACATTGCGTCGCCGTAAGAATAGAATCTGTGGCGGATTAATTCTGTTGTCTGTTTTTCGTGTAAATTCGCGTGCCGTAGCAGGGGATAAAATTCTTTCTGTTATCCGTGTTAATCCATGTTTATCCATGGTAGAAAGCTCTTTGGCGATAGCCATTAGAAATTTCTATCCAGCTCAGCTGGGCTAAATTTCAGTTACAGTTCTCAATCATCATCAAAGAATACTTTTTTGTTCTCTACTCTTCCACGTGTTCTCAAACGGATATTCTTCGGCGTGACTTCTACCAGCTCATCATCCTCGATGAATCCCAGCGCTTGTTCCAATGTCAACTTGATTGGAGCTGTCAACTGGATAGCGTCATCCGAGCCTGCCGCGCGAACGTTGCTTTGTTTCTTCTCTTTGCAGGGGTTGACAATCATATTCTGTTTACGGGCATTTTCCCCGATAATCATCCCTTTATAAATTTCAACCCCCGGTCCGATGAAAAGATGTGACCTGTCCTGTAAGTTTCCCAGCGCATAAGAAGCTGACTTTCCTGTGGTCCCGGAAATCAATACTCCGTTATTACGGGTGGCGATTTCTCCTTTGAATCTTTCGTAACGAGCAAAAGAATGATAAAGTATTCCTTCGCCTCTGGTTGCCATTATAAATTCCGCACGGAATCCCAACAGTCCACGTGTTGGAACGATGTAAACAAGAGTTGTCGTCCCGTTTTTGGAACTCATTTCTTCTATTATCCCTTTTCTTTTGCCGAGATTTTCGATTGCAGTTCCCGCAAACCTATCGGGAACACTTATTATTGCTTGTTCCATCGGCTCCATCGTTTCCCCGTGAATCGTTTTCAAAATTACTTTTGGTTGGGATACCTGTACCTCGTATCCTTCGCGACGCATTTGTTCCAGTAAAATGGAAAGATGGAGTTCTCCTCTGCCCGAAATCCTGAACCCTTCAACTCCGCCGATAGGGTCAACTTTTAATCCTACGTTTGTTCTAAGTTCCCGTCCCAGTCGTTCCCGCAGGTGACTGTTTGTAACGAACTTTCCATCACGCCCTGCAAATGGTGAATCATTAACAAGAAAGTCCATAGTCAAAGTCGGTTCGTCTATTTGGAGCGGTGTCATTGGTAATGGGTTTAATGCCGAACATATTGTCTCTCCAATCGTAATATCGGGCATTCCCGCAACCGCGACGATGTCTCCGCATTGCGCCGAATCCGCCTCTATTTGTTTTAACCCTTCAAAAATGGACAATTTAACAATCTTGGCAGGTTGGATTGAATTATCAAGTTTGCAAACTACGACATCCATATTTTTTATAAGTTGTCCGCTCGTTACTCGTCCAACCGCTATTCTTCCCACATAATCGTCATACTTGAGGTTTGCCGCCTGCAGTTGTAATGGCATTTCGCTTTTGTTAGGGTATGGCGGTATATGTTTAAGAATGGTCTGGAAAAGTGGTTTCAAGTCAGTACTTTTCTCCCCGATGTTGTATTGCGCAACTCCTTCTCTGGAAATACAATATACAACGGGAAAATCAAGTTGAGCATCGGTTGCGTCAAGTTTGACAAAAAGGTCAAAAATCATATCGATTACTTTCTGTGCTCGTTTTCCTTCTTTATCGATTTTGTCAATTTTATTGATGACTACGATAGGGCGGAGGCCGAGTTTAAGCGCTTTTGAAAGAACGAATTTTGTCTGGGGCATTGGGCCTTCTTTTACGTCTACCAATAGAAGAACGCTGTCAACCATTTTCAATACGCGTTCTACTTCCGAACCGAAATCCGCGTGTCCCGGCGTGTCAACGATGTTTATTTTGTAGTCTTCGTAATATATAGAACAGTTTTTGGAAAAAATGGTTATCCCGCGTTCGCGTTCAAGTTCATTGGAATCCATAACCAAATCGGGAACTTCATCTCCCTCGCCAAAAGCTCCTCCCTGCCGGAGCAGGTGGTCGGTTAAGGTTGTTTTTCCGTGGTCAACGTGTGAAATGATTGCAATATTTATTATTTTATACATTTTTTATCTCACTTTCTTTCTGCCTAATATGTATGTCTTTTATTTGTGGTAGATCGGACATTTGTCCGCCTTCTGTCATTCTGAGTCGAAGACGAAGAATCTCACTCTTGTTGCAGGTTTGAGAAAGAATATTTTGTGGCAATGGTAGGTCAGACCTGCCTACCGTCAGGCAGGCATTCTTGTCTGACAGCCAGTCTGTTTTGTTAGTTCCGTAGGGAACGGTTTGTAACCGCTCCATCCCTTTACAACAAGTCATTTTCATACTAAACATTTTGTTAGCTATTTGTTCCTTATCTATATTTTTAGCCTACAAACTCAATTTTGTCAACAAAAAACAAACCTGCTCTCTGTTTCTTTATTCCCGTATCCCCTTATATTTATGGCGTTCTATCCTCGCGTCTTTCTTCTCTTGGTTTCCTGCTATCTCTTCCAATCCCTGTTGAAATTTTCTATTTTCTATGATATCTGTGTTTTCAATTTCGTGTTTATTTTTTAGTGTTTTAGTGCTGGAGTTTACCCCGCTATGTCGGAGATCCCGCCTTGGCGGTGAGCGGGGTGGCTATATGTTTCTGTTATCTGTTTTATTTATTCTTTGACATTTAGATTTCTATATTCTATAGTTTTTTTCTAAACGGAGGAAATTATGAAAAAAAATTATATTTTATTTTCTGTTTTTATTTTTACCGCAGTTGCTTCTAATTCCTTTGCTCAATACTCTGGCTGGACAAATTATACCAACGGACAATATATCACGGCTATTGCCGATAGCGGTAATGAACTATGGATTGGTACTTGGGGTGGACTTGTAAAAATGAACAAAACTACTTCAGAAAGGACATTCTATAACGCTTCAAATTCTGGTTTGCCTGATAACGATATCCGGGCTCTTGCAATACAAGGAAGTAATATTTGGATTGGTACTTGGGGTGGACTTGTAAAATTTGACGGCGCCAACTGGACGGTTTATAATACCTCGAGTTCAAGTTTGCCTGATGACAGGGTTCGTGCTCTTGCCGTAGAAGGGAGTAATATATGGATAGGTACTTCGTGGGGTGGTCTTGCAAAATTTGATGGTACGAACTGGACGGTATATGACACCTCAAATTCCGGGTTGCCTAATAACTGGATTAATGCTATTGCAATAGAAGGAAGCAGTGTCTGGGTTGGCACCACTGGCTATTGGCCTAATGGTGGTCTCGCAAAGTTTGACGGAACTAACTGGACTGTTTATGACACCTTAAATTCCGGAGAGTTTATTGGTACTGTCAATGCTCTTGCAATAGAAGGCACGACTGGTGCAAAATGGATTGGAATGGCTTATGGTGGTCTTGTGAAGTTTGATGGTACGAACTGGACTCTATATGATACCTTAAATTCGAGCAATATTTATGCTCTTGCAATAGAAGGGAGTAATATTTTTATTGGTACTTTTTTGGTTGGACTTGTGAAGTTTGACGGAACTAACTGGACTGTTTATGACACGAGTAATTCCGGGTTGCCTCATAGCACTGTCCTTTCTCTTGCAAAAGAAGGGAGCAATGTTTGGATGGGGACCTTTGATATTTATGGCGGTGAGAGTTGTCTTGCAAAGTTTGACGGCACTAACTGGACCACGTTTAACACTTCAAATTCCGGGTTGCCTTCCAATGGAGCAAATGTTCTTGCAATACAAGGGGCTAATGTATGGATTGGTATCTGTGAGACTCGTTGGAATGGTGTTTTGGGTGGACTTGTTAAATATGATGGCGCTAACTGGACTGCTTTTAACTACTCGAATTCCAGTTTGCCTGGCAATCAAATTTATGCGCTTGCAATGGAAGGAAATAACATCTGGATTGGATCTGACAATCCTTACGATGGTGGGCTTGTAAAATTTGATGGTACAAACTGGGTTGTATATGATACTTCAAATTCAGGTTTGCCTGATTATACCGTCATTGCTCTTGCAACAGAAGGAAGTAATGTCTGGGTTGGCACGTGGAATGGAGGTATGGGAAATGGTCTTACAAAGTTTGATGGCACTAACTGGACTACGTATGACACCTCGAATTCCGGTTTACCGGATAACCTTGTCAATGCTATTGCAGTACAAGGAAATAATATCTGGATTGGTACCGGGGATTGTTATGGAAGTGGTAGTGCTGGACTTGCTAAGTTTGATGGCACTAATTGGACTGCTTATGATACCTTAAATTCCGGCTTACCTGCTAACCGTGTTGGACGTCTTGCAATACAAGGTAATAATATCTGGGTTGGCACTTGGGATGTTACGCAGGATGGACTGGATGGAAAGGGGAGACTTGCAAAGTTTGACGGCACAAACTGGACTGTGTACGACACCTTAAATTCCGGTTTGCCTTCTAACCACATTTATGCTCTTGGGATAGAAGGGAGTAATGTCTGGATTGGAACCGATGAAGGGCTTGTGAAGTTTGATGGTACAAACTGGGTTGTATATGATACTTCAAATTCAGGGTTGCCCGGGAACACCGTTGGTGATATTGCAATACAAGGAAACAAGATCTGGCTTGTAACCAATAATGGCCTTGCAGTATATAATACCGCGGGACTAGAAGAATCATCAATTTCGGATCTCGGATCTCGGAATTTGGAATTAAAAATAAATAAGAACCCTTTTATTAAATCAACAGTAATCACTTATTCCATTCCTTCGAATTCCTCTTCTCCTAATAACTATTATACTAATACACTGTTAACTATTTATGACCTTTCGGGACGATGTGTGAAGACTTTAGTCAACGAACTCAAACCTGCAGGTGCTTACAATCTAACTCTCAATGCAACAGAACTAAAACTAAAGACAGGGGTTTATTTTCTAACCCTTTCTGCCGGCACTTCCAAAACCACCAAGAAACTAATATTGATGAAATAAACTTAAATAACGTAGAAAGGAGGAAAGATGGGAAAAAATGTTTTTTTATTTTCTGTTTTTATTCTTACCGCAGTTGTATCTAACAGTTTTGCTCAACACGCAGGTTGGACCAATTATACCGATGGCCAATGTGTCACGGCTATTGCCGATAACGCAACTGAATTATGGATTGGCACTGAGGGTGGTCTCGTAAAAATGAACAAAACTACTTCAGAAATGACATTTTATAATGCTTCAAATTCTGGATTGCCCTATAATAGTATCAATACGCTTGCAATAGAAGGAAGTAATATATGGGTTGGTGCTGGCGGTCTTGTGAAGTTTGACGGTACTAACTGGACTGCGTATAATACCTCAAATTCCGAGTTGCCGAGTAGCGTCACTGCTCTTGCAATACAGGGAAGTAATATTTGGATTGGCACTTATAAGGGTCTTGCAAAATTTGATGGCACGAACTGGACTGTGTATGACACGAGTAATTCCGGTTTGCCTAATAACCGGATTAATGCTATTGCAATAGAAGGAAGCAATATCTGGATTGGCACCACTGGTGATTGGGATAATAGTGGCCTTGCAAAGTTTGACGGAACTAACTGGACTGTATATGACTCCTTAAATTCCGGAGAGCATATTGGTGCTGTATATGCTCTTGGGATAGAAGGGACGACTGGCGACAAATGGATTGCTACTAACGGATATCTTGCAAAGTTCGATAATACTAATTGGGTTATGTATGATGCTTCAAATTCCGGGTTGCCGAATAACTGGCTTAGGACTCTTGCAATACAGGGAAGTAATATTTGGATTGGCACTTATGACGGTCTTGCTAAGTTTGATGGCACGAACTGGACTGTGTATGACACGAGTAATTCCGGGTTGCCTTATAACTCTATAATTTCTCTTGCAACAGAAGGAAGCAATGTTTGGATGGGGACCTTGGGTATTTGTGGTGGTGGTCTTGCAAAATTTGACGGTACTAACTGGACTGCGTATAATACTTCAAATTCCGGTTTGCTTGAGAACTATGTCTGTGCCATTACAATGCAAGGAAGTAATGTTTGGATTGGAACTACGGGACAATCTTATGGTGGTGGTCTTACAAAATTTGATGGAACTACATGGACTTCGTTCAACCCTTCAAATTCCGCTTTACCTGGCAATGCTGTTTTTGATATTGCAATAGAAGGAAGCAATATCTGGATTGGCGCTGAATATTCTCAAGCCGAATATGGTGGTCTTGCAAAGTTTGACGGCGGCACTAACTGGACTGTATACGACTCATCAAATTCCGGGTTGCCGGATTACGCGGTTATGGCTATTGGGATACAAGGAAGTAATGTATGGATGGGTACTTGGAATGGTGGACTTGCTAAATTTGACGGCACTAACTGGACCGTCTATGACACTTTAAATTCCGGCTTGCCTCATAACTGTGTCAATGTTCTTGCAGTAGAAGGGAGTAACATATGGATGAGTACTTTTGACCATTATTATTCCATTCGCAGTGGCATTGTGAAGTTTGACGGAACTAACTGGACCGTGTATGATAGCTCAAATTCCGGTTTACCTACGAACCGTGTTAATTCTATTGTAGTAGAAGGAAGCAACATTTGGATGGGGACTAGTGGTGGACTAGTGAAGTTTGACGGTACTAACTGGACTGTGTTTGACGCCTCAAATTCTAGCTTGCCTTATAACGGTGTTGGGGCTATTGCAATAGAAGGAAGTAATATTTGGATGGGTACTTATAATCCTGCGTATACTATTGATGATTATTATGAGGGTCTTGCGAAATTTGATGGAACTACATGGACTGTGTACGACACTTCAAACTCCGGGTTGCCGGATAACGATATAAATGTACTTGCAATAGAAGGAAATAATATATGGATTGGAACTTATGGTGGCGGCATTGTAGTATATAATACCGCGGCAGTAGAAGAATCCTCGATTTCGGATTTCGGATTTCGGAATTTGGATTTGAAAATAAACAAAAACCCTTTTATTAAATCAACAGTAATCACTTATCAGTTGCCGAAACTCTCGACTCTTAACTCTCAACTTTTAACTCTCAAACTGTACGATTTATCGGGACGATGTGTAAAGACTTTAATCAACGAACTCAAACCTGCAGGTACTTACAATCTAACTCTCAATGCAAACGAACTAAAACTAAAAACGGGCGTTTACTTTCTAACCCTTTCCACCGGCACTTCTAAAGTAACAAAGAAGTTAATCTTGATGAAATAAAAGATTAAAGATTTATAAACAGTGACTTTAAGAGACTTTAAGAGAAATAGAAATAAAACTCTTATATAATTTTAGCAAGCCCTTTCCAGCTATGTTACAGTCTCTTTGCTGGAAGCATTAGAGACTGGTTATCCAGCAAAGCTGGGCTGGATTAGGGATTGTTATCTGGCGTGAAGCGACACCCCGCCTCCTTGGCGGTGGCCACAAAGTGGGGCTTTTAATCTCTGTTGAAATTTTTTGTTTTCTGCCCTTTCGTGTTTAGTTTTTAGTGCTTTCGTGCTTTTGTGGCAAATTAGTTGTTTTTCCCTTTGCAGAGTGTGATAATTTTTTTCTAATCTGTGTAAATCTGTGTGAATCCCTGCCTGCCGGCCGGATTTTTTCTGTGGTTTGATTTTCCGTTCTCCATTAACCCAAAAACTTTTCTTTCTTTTTTGTTCTCTGCGAATATCCTAATTCTGTTTATCCTTTTTATATCTTTTTCTATTTTATCTCTATGTTTCTCTGTTTTTTAATCTTGTTGTTATCTGCGTTAATCTGCGTCCTTAGTTGGACTTTGTTCCATTAGAAACTTAGTCCAAGTTATCCAGTTCTACTGGGAAAAAATTCTTTCCTTTGCTTTTTAAGTTCATATTTTGTGGTAAGTACGAAGGAAGATAGTAAAAAGAAGAAGCCCTTCGGAAATCTTCCGAAGGGCTTCTTTGTAGTAACTAACCCTTATTCCATAACAATACACTTTGCAGTGGCAGTCCCGGTATTGCATATCAGTCTCACAAGGTAAATTCCCGCCGGGAAATTAAATTCGAGCGTATGATTGCCTGCATTTTTGTTTCCCGCATCTATTACACTTACAGCTCTCCCCGTTATATCGTATACTCTAAAAGACACATTACTCTCTTTTGCAAGTGTATAGGCTATCTTCTTTTCGGCTATATTATAAGAACAGGATAGCGTTTTTTTCTGTTCGGCTTCCGTTATTCCGGTGGGAGGTTCTTCGTATTCAACCCATATTGTATCCACAATTGCCACTCCTCCGGCATTTCCGAACCAATCGTCCATCTCCACGCGATACTGAAAGTATCTCCCCGCAGGAAGTATCCCTTTCAGACTATCGCCGGAATAACTCATCGGTGCGCTCCAGCTAGATGCTTCAACATCTGCCATAGTTAATCCGCATCTAACCCTGTACGTCATAGTATAACCGTCAGGCACGCAATCATGCCACCCGAATCTAAGCCAAGCGACCTTTTTGGAGACATCAAGTATTGACGATTCAAGCCATGCGTGGTCCTCGTAACCCTTTACCATCAGATTTTTCCAGAATGCAAATTTGCCCTTGTCTGTATAAAGAATATCCATAGCAATGTCAGATACTTCACCACAAGGGCCTTTTCCCATATTACACCCGTATACCCAGTGACAATCCGTTGCATTCCCCAAAAAATGTTCCTTGAATCCTCCGCTGGTGCTTTGCTCAAACCAGCCAATTGCATGATAGCCTCCGATTATATCTACCTTGTCGCTCATATCTATGTCCACTGCCATTCCACCGTCTCCGTATTTTGTCGTTCCGCTTGTAATGGGATGAAAGATAAAATTGTTTCCCAGCCCGTTGTTCTCCAACCAGAAAAAATCTCCGCTCTGGGCGCTGACGCTTATATCCATAAATCCATCTGCATTTACATCATTGGGCCAACTGCCGTCAAGCTGTTTCCCGTTCCCATACCTAAAAACAAGATTGAAATTCCCCGCCTTATCATTCAGGTATACCCTTACGCTTTTGGCATTATACGCAGATGTCTGGATATCGACAAACCCGTCATTATTGAAGTCCGCAAAATTTGTTCTCCATGTGGTATCTGCTTTGGCAAGCTTTGAACTTGAGAAGTTCATACTGCCGTCGTTCTTGAAAATGTAAACCGTTCCTTCCCATTTGTTGCCCGCGATGGCGCTGTCGTATTTTTGAGCCACCATATCAATATCCCCGTCGTTGTCAATATCTGCGGTTCTTGAGAAAAACCACCCCACGGAGGATATTATCGTATGACGGGTAAACACTGTGCCGTTGTTTTCAAACCACAGGAACCCCTTATCACCGGAAACCACAATGTCACTGTCACCATCCCTGTCCAAATCATAAGGCCATACCGTTCCGTTAGTTCCAAGAGTAAAAGTTGAATCGATTATATGTTTGGTAAAAGTGAACGAAGCCCCTTGTTCGTACCAGACGACAAATTTTGAAAAAGCTCCAACTAAATCGTAGTGTCCATCCAAATCTATATCCACAGGAACAATTAAATTATGTCCGCCAATCAAAGAGTTTGCCTCTATTGTATATAACTTCCAATTATTCGTATCAATTCCATAGGGTTTAAGAGAAATTTGATTCGGAAGACTGAAAACAATATTGGAACAAGTGTCAAAATTGCTCTCCCATTTCAAAAGAGAACTATGGTTCCCGGGACCGGTATACCAATTCGTCTGTATTTTCAAAACAGCCCCAAGAAGCAGAAGAATATATATGTTTGTCATGTTGGCCTCCTTCCTTTTTCACTTTAGTTATACAGCAATATCTATGTCATTAATTCTTTATGCCCCAAACCCATTGTTTGATAAGGGATTTGCCTTTTAAGAGAAAATTCAATAGTGTGGAAAAATGGGGTGTATTTACCTCATTGTAAATATTTTTATAACAATTTGGGGGACATAGATGTTGGGTGGTATTCTCTTATAAAAGATGAGTCCAGCCTATATTTTTTGAGTTATTTGAAACGAGGTGTTTTTGCCTCACGGGTTTCCGTTTAAAAATTAATCTTTTTCAATATTTTCTGTCTGTCTCAGGAGGATCTACGGTGAAAATGTTTCTCTGTGCCATTTGCTCTTTTTACCTTCTACTTTTTTAGTTGGATTTTGCGATCCGCCTTAGGCTGATTATCCGTTCACAGGGTTGGACTAATTTATTTGTCTTTGTTTCTGCCTGTTGCAACATTTGTGGAGAAAACCTATTGTTTGGCATCCGGGGTAACCTAATTATCGAATAATTGCTACTATTTAGAGTCGGGTTTATGCATTTCTTCCTTAAGTGCATTAGGGGGAAATTGAATTTTTATGCAGCCTTGCGTTTCCCCAAAAGAAATCGCTTCCCATTTCCAGTGCTCTGCTACCCATTTTACTACCATATCATCCCAATCCGGGTATCCCGTTTTTGATAGTATCACTGGTTTGCCAATTACATTCCCTGCGGAATCTACATTTAACTGCATTGAAAAAGATGCTGCTGTCCCCTGTTTTATTACCCAATCAGGATATGGTATTGTCGGAACTTTAACTCTTTTCCTTCCCATAAGTGGTCCGATAATTTCTATTCTCATAGGCACGGTACTTTCAGTTAGCATAGAATCCGTAAAAGCTGATTTTATGTTTTTTACTGCAACTCCGGGCACTGAATCTTCCTCCTTATTCTCTGTGAAATTTTGCATCACTATTCCTAACTCGAAAACTTTTTTTTCATTAAAAAGATTAATCATTTGTTGCATTTCATCCTGTTCAAGCGTTTTTATAAAATTACAGATTCCTTTTTTCCCGATGGAATATACCTTTCCGTTTTTGCGAATACCTAATATATCATTCCGTTCCCATACGCAAAGAATATTCTTATGTTGTATCAATACGTTTTTCCATAATTCTTTTTCTTTTTGCTTAATCGCATCTGTCAGTTCATCTAATTCAGGAATAATATTTAAAAACACCTGCGAAAGAGTATCTTTTGACGAAGTATAAAAAGTCTTTTTCTTGAATGTTAATTTATATCTGATAATTCCATTTCCCGAGTCGGAACAAGCCCATTTCTCATAACTATCCCCTTTACCTTCTTCCCATATGTTTTTCTTAAATGTTTCAATTATTTTTGATAAATACTTTTGTTTGAGTTTGCTTCCTAAGGAACTTTCTCCGTAATTAAAATTCAACTGCCCATCCTGGCAAATCTCTAAGTGACTATACTTTACAGCACCATCAATTTTTTCATATATAATTAATGGGGCACTAAATCTCTGGTCTTTATATTTAACGGTCCCTATAGCATTTTCATATTTGTTTTCTTTGGTGTTTTCGGCTTCGGCAACCCCTCTAATATTAATAACCGTTACAACCACTAAAAGATATAACCAAATCCGCATATTAATTTTCATCTTAATATTACTATTACGATGCAATATGGCTCTCTTTATTATTTTTGTCAAATTATTTTTTATTATTTATGCAAAATTTTTATTATCCTTATAAAAACAGCTGAATTATGGGATACAAAACCGCTTTTGAAAAAGCATTTGTATGGTTTGCTATAGTCACGTATTTTTTAGGGGATAGTTCCGAGCCTTTTCCGAGATCCGTGCTTATAATCTCGTGATTTCTATTCTGCTTCTTTTCTGTAAATCTGTCTCTAAATTTTATCTATTCTTTGTTAAACTCAGTGTCCTATGCAGTGAAATTTGTTTTCTGTGGCCTCTTTACTTTATATGGTGCGCGGGGTGTTTACTATTTTTTATTCTTTTTAAAACTTGACAAGTTTAATTTATTTATTAAATTGACCGTGTAGTCAGAAAAATACTGACTGGTCAGAATGTGGAGAGCGAAGATATGAAAAAAGAAGTAAAAGCAACAAGAAAAGAAAGAGAAAAACAGGGACGAAGGGAAGAAATTTTTAATGCGGCTAAGACGATATTTGCTAAAAAGGGCTTTGAAAAAGCTACGATGGAAGAGATTGCCGAAAAAGCCGAACTTTCAAAAGGAGCGATATATTTACATTTCAAAAGTAAAGACGAATTATTTATTAGTCTCATAGAAAATTATCTTGATAAGCTTACATCTCTAATTAAAAATATAGTTGAAAGCAAAAAACTGCCATTTGAAAAAATTAATGAGATAGTTATGCAAATAATATCTTATCTCTATGCAAACAAGGAATTCGTTTCTATTTTCTCTCCTGAACGAGGAGAATTCCTGCATAAGATGCAAGTAAAAAGTGCAAGGGAAAGAATTCTTTTGAAATTACAAAATCAAACTATACTCATTGCGCGGGTCATAAAAGAAGGTACAGAATCAGGTGTGTTTAAAGACGTAGACCCTCACGCATCCGCTTATATTCTTTTTGGTATGATACATAACACAATTGCCGGGTTAATCATTTATGAGAAAAAAACTTTTAAGAAAGATGCCCTCTTAATAATAGATATGTTTTTAAACGGAGTTAAAAAAGAAGTAGGCAGGAAACAGATTAAATAAAAGTGGAGAATAGAAAGATGAAAAAAGAAATAAAAATAATTACGGGACTGGTGTTTTGTCTTTTATGTTTTAATAGTATATACGCCGGGGATTCTTTAACGTTTTCTCTGGATGATGCTGTCAATTATGCATTAAAACATAGTGAAAGTATGAAAATAGAACAGGCAGGAGTAAAATCTGCCGATGCCGGTACTATGATTGCAGGGGCAGGTTTTCTGCCTAAAGTAAGCGCAAGCGCAAGCTATACAAAACTTGGCAAAACGTCCAATTTTGATATGCTTAGCCCAAGCTATGGTATGATGCAAATGCCTGTATTTGGGCCAATGGGGGATACAATAGGTTTTACTGTTGTGCCCGGCATAATAGGAGCAGATACCATTAGTATTCCAATGGGACAAGAGGAAAACTATATTACCCAATTAACCGTTCAACAGCCTATATTCACTTGGGGAAAAATCATTAGTGGATACCAGATATCCAAATTAAATCTGGATGCAACAAAAGAAGATTACAGAAAAAACAAAAACGAATTAATACTTAACGTTACCAAAGCTTTTTATGGTATTATTGTTCTGGAAGAATTTGTAAAAATTACTGAAGATGGCTATAAACAATTGCAAAAACATACAAATGTTATAGAAAAAAGATATAATGAAGGACTTGCTTCAAAGTTTGATTTATTGAGAGTGAAAGTTCAACTAACAAATATGGAACCTCAGCTGATTAAAGCAAAAGATGGATTAGAACTTGCAAAAAACGGGTTTAAATTAATGCTCGGACTTAAGCAGAATGAAAACATCAAATTGGAAGGGAAATTAGATTATGAGCCAATCACAATAGAATTAGAGAAGTCAACAAAAATCGCTCAAGTTAACAGACCTGAAATTAAGTCAATGAATATGCGAAAAGAAATGGCGAAAAAGGCATTATTTATTAACAGAACATCCAACTTGCCCAATATCGTTGCCATAGGTAATTATAGTTATAAAAAACCTCTTTATTTTACTAATGAATGGGGAACGGATTGGAACGTAACGCTTGCAGCGCAAATGCAAATTTTCAGCGGATTTGAAAATCTGGGAAGAGTGCGACAGGCAAGCGCCCAACTTTCTCAGGCAGAACACGGACTTAATCTTATAAAAGAAGGTATAAAGATGGAAGTCCAATCAACGTATTTACAACTTGAACAGGCAAAAAAACTTGTAACGTCACAAAAAGAAAATATTTCTCAAGCAGAAGAAGCATTAAAAATAGTCGAACAAAGATATAATAATGGACTGGCAACCAGTCTGGAAGTAATGGATACACAGCTTGCTTTAATGCAGGCGAAAACAAACCGGTTACAAGCATTATCGGATTATGTAATAGCAAAATGTGCATTTGAAAAAGCCGTAGGGGGTAAATAATGAAAAAATTAGTAATGTGGATTGTAATAATTGCGCTTGTTGGACTTGTTGGATTTCGTATTTCGGAAAAGTTTAGAAAAGTAAAAGAAAAACCTGCAGAAGTTGCCGAACCTACGGAAGTAACCGTAGAAATCGCTTCTTATGGTTCCATTGCCAAAACTCTTCCTTATATAGGGAACATAGTTGGCAGTGAGCAGGCTTATGTTTTTCCCGTTGAAGAAACCGGGAAACTTATAAGATATGTTGCAAAGGAAGGGAGTATGGTTTCGAAAGGAGATACGATTGCTCTTATAGACCGTAACATAAAAGGTATGGATTTCAAACCTGCCGTTATTAACGCTCCTATATCCGGGATTGTGGGAAATTTAAATTTAGATCCCGGCTCTATGGTTGCTCCCGGAATTCCGGTAGCTATGGTTGCCAATATAAATGCGGTAAAAGTCGAAATAAATGTTCCGGAAAATGATATCTCTTACATAAAAACAGGCAATAAAGCGAATATTAAGGTTTCGTCATATCCAAATGATATCTTTAATGGGAAACTAATAAAAATAAGTCCTGTGCTTAATCCTATGAGCAGAACTTCTCAAGCAAGTATTGCCATTCTTAACCCGGGACATAAATTAAGACCCGGTATGTTTGCAAATGTAGATGTAATAATAAAGGAAGATACTAATGTTATAGTAATCCCTGCAAAAGCAGTTGTTGAAAACGGAGATAAAAAAGTCGTATTTGTTTTAAATGGAGAAACGGCTGAAATGAAAGAAGTTTCAATCGGGCTTGAAAACAACGATTTTGTTGAAATATTAGCAGGTATAAATTTAGGAGAACAAATAATTACTCTTGGAAATTACGGATTAACCGATAAGGCAAAAGTAAAACTTATAAAATAAAGAAATATAAAAATAAAAAATATGCCACGAAATCACAAAATCACGAAATTATATTACAATTTAGTGGGATTTGGTGTCTTAGTGCTTTTGTGGCCGGAGCAATAATATGAATATCGCAAAATTTTCAGTAAATAAAAGAGTGACCGTAACTATGATGATTCTTATCATAGTGTTGTTCGGTTTTATGTCGTTTAGTAAGTTGGGATTGGATTTACTTCCGGATATCGAGTATCCTACGGTTTATGTAATAACAAGTTACTCCGGCGTGTCTTCTCGTGAAATAGAAGAACAAATAAGTAAACCTATAGAAGAAGTCGTTTTAAGCGTAAAAGGCGTGAAATCGATAAAATCAACTTCGGAAGAAGGCTCTTCTATGGTAACGGTAGAATTTGAATGGGGCACCAATCTTGATTTTGCGGCTCAGGATGTCAGGGATATGATTGGACAGATAGAAAACTATCTTCCGGAAGAAGCAGGCGCTCCTTTAGTTTTTAAGTTCAGCACGTCTATGATGCCGGCGGCATTTTACGGAATTACCGGTGATTGTGATTTGAAAGAATTATACAATGCAGTTAAAGATAAGGTAAAAGACAGATTAGAAAGATTGGATGGAGTTGCTTCCTGTGCTCTGACCGGAGGACGGGACAGAGAAATAAGCGTTTTTATTGATGAAACAAGACTTGTTTCATATGGACTTGGGCTTACCCAGATTCTCCCGATGCTCCAGGCTTCCAATATGAATTTTAGCGCAGGATACCTGAATCGTGGATATAAAGAATATTCAATACGAGTCGAAGGAGAATATAAAACACTTGAAGACGTTAAGAATACGGTAATTGGAAATAAAAATGGAGTTCCCATAAAGATAAAGGATGTCGGGGAAGTTATAGATGGTAACAAAGACGTCAGGGGATACGGAAGAACACAGGGCAAAGAAAGTGTCGTTATGGTAGTAACCAAACAGGGTGGGGCAAATACAGTAACTGTTTCCGACAGAATCAATAAAGAAATGGAGAAAATTAAAGAGACTATCCCTTATAATATCAAATTCCACACAATATTTGACCAAGGGGATATGATAAAAGATATAACGAAAAATACCAGCACAAGCGCTCTTGAGGGGTGTATCCTTGCCATTTTATTTGTTTTCCTTTTCCTGACTAACTGGAGACCGACTTTAACAATAGCATTAGCTATTCCTTTTTCAATTATCGCTACCTTTATTGCTATGAATTGGGCAGGTTATACGCTTAACGTTATGACTCTTGCAGGTATAGCTCTTGCGTCGGGAATGTTGGTGGATGATGCCGTAGTTGTAATTGAAAGTATCTATAGAAAAGTAGAAGAAGGAAACGACCGTAAGAGTGCGGCAGTTCACGGCACTAATGAAGTTTTGATGGCGGTAACCGCCTCAACACTCACGACTATTGCGGTATTTGTCCCTCTTGCATTCGCTACCGGAGTGGCAGGCAAAATGTCCCGCGCTTTTGCGCTTACCATATCTTTCGCTCTTCTTGCGTCTCTCCTTATAGCTTTTACAGTAGTTCCAATGCTTGCTTCCATATTATTCAAAAAGAAAGATAGTCAAATCGCATGGGAGAAAAAATTTAATGAGTTTAGAGAATGGTATGGAAGAATTTTACAATATTCTCTCAATCACAAGAGAAAAGTTCTTTCAATTGTTGGTATAGTATTTGTTGGAACAATGTTTTTAATCCCGTTTATCGGTAAAGAATTTATGTCTTCTTTTGACATACCTTTTATTCAGGCAGGACTTACAATGCCTGTGGGAACTTCACTCGAAGAAACGGATAGAGTTGCTCTCCAGATTGAGAATGCCTTTAAATCCATTCCCGAAATGGAAACAGTAACTTCATTCGTAGGTACTAGTGGTTCGGAACATTCTGCTATGGAAGGTGCGGCAATACATAAAGCATCAATAATGGGAAGATTGGTGGATAAAAAGAAACGTAAGAGAGGCGCTGCGGATGTTACGGTTGAACTCAGGAAAAAATTACCTAAAATAGAAGGCGCAAAAATAGATTTTTCCGATGTAAGCAGTGGAATGTTCGGCAATACGGGCGCTCCAATAGATATAAAAATATTCGGTAAAGATTTTCCAACTCTTCAGGATATTTCCTCACGAATTGCCCACCAGATAAAAGATGTAAGAGGAGTAAAAGAGGTAGACATCTCTATGAAAGAAGGAAAACCTGAATTACAAATAAAAATCGATAAAGAAAAAGCTTCTTTGTTCGGATTAACTACATACCAGATAGGACAGGAAGTCAGAACTGCCGTTTACGGTACTGTAGCTTCAAGATTCAGGGATAAAGGCGAAGATATAAACATAAATATAAAACTTAATAAAATTGATGTGAAAGAAATTCAGGATATTGAAAATATTCCCATTGCAACACCTTTTGGAACTACAATTCTTTTGAAACAGGTAGCAAACATAATTTATACCGAAGGTCCCGTTAAAATAGAAAGAGAGGAACAAACCAGAAAGGTTTCGGTTACGGCTAATATTGAAAAAAGAGATGTGGGCGGGGTTGCGAAAGACATTACGAAAAAGATTGCCACGATAAGGAAAAATATTCCTGCAGGCTATTTTATAGAATTTGGTGGCGAATTCCAGAAGATGAACGAAGCATTTTTCACATTGGGGATAGCTTTTATATTTGCTATATTACTTGTATATATGATAATGGCAGCTTTATTTGAGTCGTTGATGCATCCTTTTGTAATAATGTTTACGGTGCCGTTAGGAATTATAGGAATGATATGGGGATTGCTCCTTACACATAAATCCCTTTCAATGACATCGGTTATGGGGTTGATAATTCTTGTAGGTATTGTGGTAAAGAACGGTATTATATTTATAGATTATG
Source organism: bacterium (assembly GCA_041649255.1). Taxonomy (NCBI): domain Bacteria; species bacterium. The sequence continues at coordinate 128,719 of JBAZNK010000006.1, read as the reverse complement.
CAAATCAGTTGAGAGCAAGAGGAATGGACATTATAGAAGCTCTTATTTCTGCGGGTAAAATAAGATTAAGACCGATTTTAATAACTGCATTGGCAACTATGTCAGGTATGATACCAATGGCGTTTAGAAAAGGTATGGGAGCAGAAATGATGGCGCCAATGGCAGTCGTAGTCATTTTTGGATTGCTGGTTTCTACGGCGCTCACTCTGATAGTTATTCCTATTATTTACACAATATTTGACGGCTTCGCAAAAAGAACCGGCATAAGAGCAAGAAAAACTATGTACGGGAGTAAGTAAGTCTTGTCTTATTTCATTAATATTAATTTCTTACTTATACTGATGTTACCTGCATTTAGCTTGACAAAGTAAATCCCTGATACCAACCCTTTTGCATTAAAACTCACTTCATAACTCCCGGCTTTTTGTATTCCACTGACAAGTTTACGGACTTCTCTGCCTGAAAGATCGTGAATAGTTAATTGGACATTCGTTAATAGTGTATTAGTATAATAGTTATTCGGTGGAACGGTATAACTGATAACCGTTGATTTAATAAACGGATTTTGACTTATTCTCAAATCCGCGTTCCGCATTCCAAAATCCAAATTTGTCTGTTCTTCTATCCCTGTCTCCGTATAAGTTGTCAACCCGCCGCCATTTAATGTTCCAATCCATTTCATATTTCCTTCTATTGCAATAGTCGAAATATACTCATCATTAGGTAATCCGGAATTACTTTGTTTATAAACAGTCCAGTTTGTTCCGGTAAATTTTGCCAATCCATATCCCGTCGCAATCCATTTGGTTGTTCCTTCAATTGCAATGTTGGTAACTCCATTATTTGGTATTCCCGAATTACTCGTATTGTAAGTAGTCCAGCTTGTTCCGCTAAGTTTTGCCAAGCCATAAGCTGTTCCAATCCATTTTATGTTCCCCTCTATTGCTACGGAGAAAATAGAGTTACCCGGCAAACCTGAATTACTCGTGTTATACACAGTCCAGTTCGTCCCATCAAACTTTACTAATCCCGAGGGCGTTCCAATCCATTTAGTGCTTCCTTCAATTGCTATTTCAATAATATTATTATCCGGCAATCCTGAATTACTCGTATCATAAACAGTCCATGTTGCGCCATCATATTTTATTAATCCACTGTAAGTTCCAATCCATACAGTTGTTCCTTCTGTTGCAAGAGTTATAATCCGGTCATCAGGCAATCCGGAATTTTCCGTATCATACAAAGTCCATGTTGCTCCATCAAACTTAGCTACTCCATACATATCCGTTCCAATCCATTTTGTGCTTCCGCTTATTGCTATAGCGGGGATAGTTATTGCAAAATAAGGCAATGCCGAATTACTTTCGTCATATAATGTCCAGTTCGTGCCGTCATAGCTTGTTAATCCGGAACCCGTTCCAATCCATTTTGCGCCAGTCGTGCCTTCAATTGCTATGGAATAAACAAAATCACAGGGCAAACCCGAATTACCTGTCTTATACATAGTCCAGTTTGCGCCATCAAACTTAAAAACGACTCCCATTGCATAATTAGCCATATTACGCTGGTCATAAAGAAGACACCCAATCCATTTTGTAGTTCCATTTACCGCAACTATAAAAAATTCCGGGTCAACTGCCTGATTATTAGGTAAACATGGAATATTGTCATAGTCATAGATAGTCCAATTTGTCCCGTCAAACGCTGCTAATGCATAGTTTGTTCCAATCCATTTTACGTTTCCGTCTATTGCTATTGAAGTAACGTTATTGTGCGGCATTCCGGAATTTCCTGTAAAATACGTTGTCCATGTTGTCCCGTCAAACGATGCCAATCCTTCATAGTATGTCCCAATCCATTTAGTGCTTCCTTCTATAGCTATTGCATTAATATCATCATAAGGCAAACCTGAATTACTCGAATTATAAACAGTCCAGTTCGTCCCGTCAAACTTCACCAACCCACCGGCATCTGTTCCAATCCATTTTATATTTCCTTCGATTGCTATTGCCTGAATAAGATTATCCGGCAAACCTGAATTAGTCTTGTTGTACACAGTCCAGTTTGTCCCGTCAAATTTTACCAACCCCTTGCCCCAGGTTCCAAGCCATTTTACGTTTCCTTCAATTGCTATTGAAAAAACATAATCCTGTGGTATGCCTGAATTTGCCATAGTATAGACAGTCCAGTTAGTCCCGTCAAACTTAACTAATCCGGAAGGCGTTCCAATCCATTTTACGCTTCCTTCGATTCCTATTGCAAAAACATAATTGTCCGGCATACCCGAATTCGCATGGTTATAAAACTCCATATTTCCAGTAGTTGCATCTATAGATACTAACCCGCTGGAAGTTCCAACCCATATTGTATTCCCTTCGCTGGCAACGGCGTTAACATCCATCCCGCTTGTATAATTCGTCCATCCCGGGTATTTCGCATTTGCAGTATTATAAACAATTCCAAGTAGTAAAACAACCATTCCACAAAACTTTTTATTCCTCATATTATTCTCCCATTTTTTCTGTCCCCCAGCTTGCTTACCCTGCAAATTTCTTCTTGTTTTTCAAAAGTATTTTACTTCATCAAAATCAATTTTTTATTTATGCTAATGTTCCCTGCGCTTAATTTAGCAAAGTAAATTCCCGATGCCAACCCTTTTGTATCAAAACTCGCTTCATAATTTCCGGCATCTTTTTTCTCATTTACTAATGTTTTAACGCAATTGCCGGTTATATCGTAAATCTTTAAGGAACAGACATGTCTGTTCCCTACACTAAATTTTATCGTTGTTGATTTGATAAACGGGTTTTTACTTATTTGTAACTCTAAACTTTTTACTTTCAACTCTGAACTCTCTTCTATTCCCAGCATAACGGATGTATTATTTTGATAATTCAAATTTCCACTGCCATCTTGCAGCCATACATAAAGTTCTCCTCCGGTTGAGAACAGAGTATCCGGGATAGAATAGAACACGCCGCTTATATCAAAATTAAAGGTAGGTGCTGAACCTACCTTGTAATAATATATTGCAATACCGCTTGAATCAGCAGGATTTGTCCAGTTGATTCTAAACTTAGACCCGGCAAGCTTTGTAGAAGTCAGATTAATAGGAGCAGAAGGGGCTGTTGTATCAATAAACGGTGTATTAAGGAATGGTTGATATAATACTTTTCCTTTGCTAAAATCGTCATAGTAGTCATAAATCTTAGCATCAATTGTATCGGTATTTAAGCTATTTAAATAATTATATTTTACATCTATATCAAGCGTATCATTATTGTAAAAAGTGTACCCGGTAGCATAAATATTGTTTGTGCGAATAAGAGTATTAAAATTGGATTTGAGATGTATGGCAGAATAAGTGGTATCAGTTATTCTATTATAACGAATCGTAAGTAAATGCGGAAAATCAGGCAAGCTATCAGACTTACTATAAATACTACCAAAATTCTCATCGTTAGCAGATCCATTATTAGAAATAGTGTTGCCGGCTATTGTGAGCGAATCAATAACACAAACATTATAAATTCCTCCTCTTGTATTACCGATAATAGTGTTTCCAACTATTTTACCTGTCCCCATCCAATTATAGATACCCGTACCTGAGGTGTTAGAAACAATATTGCCGGATATTATAGCTGAGCCGGAATTAGAATAATTACTAAGGATACCATAATAACCTGAGTTATTAGTAATAGTGTTTCCAACTATTATGGCTGAACCATAATTACCTTCAGAGGTGTTAATAGCTCCAGAGTTATTAGAAATAGTACTATTAATTATTACGGCTGAACCTTTATAATTATTGATACAATATACAGATGGCATCATTGATGGTACCGGATTATTAGAAATGGTGCAATAACCAACATAAAAAGAACCATTGTCATCATTATATATAGCGGTACTATCTGCATATTCAATCCTGCAATATTTAAGACTACATATTGATGCTGTTCTTAACCATAACCTGCTCCACCCTGCAGTCCCGTTCTTTGTTATTATAATCGAATCGCTCGATGTCCCGATTGCCCTTAAAATTCCCTTGACCATTATATATTTTGCTTCATTAACCTTTACTTCAACTCCCGGCTGAATTGTTAATGTAACTAAAGTATCTACTAAGACATTTCCCGTAACAATATATGGACTGCCTGTCGTGTTCCATACTGTATTTGTGCTAATAATGCCGCTTACATTGGTGGCATTTACGATTGAGAACATAATAAATTGTGTTCCTACAATCAAACTTAAAAATCTTCTCATTTTTCCCCCTGTTTATTTTAACAACAAGTACCCCTCTAATTGATGATATCCTTAAAATCTAGATTTGTCAATGTTTAATACTACCTTTTTCGTTCCTCTGAGAATCAAGAAATTGCTGTGTCGGGGAACTACAAAATAGGGGGGATGCTACAATAAATATTTTACCAGTTAGAATTAGATACTAAGAATTATTAGAAATTCTTAATTGCCGAATAATTACTGTTCCCGAAGCAATTGTAGCGTTATCAGGGCAACTAATTAAATTACTTTATTACAATAATTTTTTTCGTTAATTTATTTTCACCTGTATTTAAGACTATAAAATATGCTCCGGTAGTCAATCCTTTGCTCTCCAAATTAAATTCGTAACTTCCCGCTTTTTGCACTCCATCCAAAAGTTTACGCACTTCTCTCCCGGAAATATCGTTAATAGTTAATAGCATATTAGTATAATAGGGAATGCTATAACTAATAACCGTTGACTTAATAAATGGATTTTGACTTGCCCTGAGCGTAGTCGAAGGGGTTTTGATATTTGATTTTTCTTCTATCCCCACAATATAAATACCCGCCCTGTTATTGCAATCTAAGTTCCCGCTGCTGTCTACTAACCAGACGAATAAAGATTCACCGGGAGTAACAGTAATTGTATCCGGTAAAGAATAGAATGCGCCGCTTGTATCAAAATTCGACATAGGTGACCAGGAAAGGTGATAATAATATTCCGAAATTCCGCTTGCATCAACAGGGTTCGTCCAGTTGATTTCAAATGTCGAATCAACAATCTTTGTAGCAGTAAGGTTAATCGGAGCCGAAGGCGCAATTGTATCGCTGAACGGAGCATTTAAAAATATTTGATAATGAACTATCCCTTTACTAAAATCGTCAAAATAATCAAAAATCCTTGCATTCATTGTGTCGGTGTTAGTAATATTCCAATAGTTATACCTTGCATCTAAATCAGACCCCCCATTATTATACACAACATAACCCGTAGCAGAAATGTTATTTGTTCGTATAAAACCCTCTCCTTGATTATATATAGCAGAAGGGCTGGTATCTATTATTGTGTTATAATAAATTGGGCTTGATGTGCCACTACAAGTATAGATAGCGCCTCCTCCGGAATCAGCCATATTATAAGTTATTGTGTTATGACGAATCATAGCTGCTCCACTAAAAATAGCGCCTCCCTGAGTAAGAGCAAAATTATTAGATAAGATGTTGTTAGTTACTGTAACATTAGCCCCATTGATAAGGATTCCGCCTCCACCAAAAGTTGTAGAGTTATAAGTTATCGTATTGCTATCTATTTTTACGGAGCTGCCGTTGCTGGATGTCCATATACACATCCCTCCGCCAAGCATCGCCGAGTTATTAGTTATAGTGTTGTTAGTTATAGTAATTGAACCATCAGAAGCAAGTCCATAAATAGAGATACCTCCGCCATAACCACCGTTCGAATTGTTAGATATAATGTTCTGTGTTATTACGGCCGAAGTGCCTCCGCCAATAGTAAGTCCTGCGGCTAAACCACTTATAGGAAAGCTATTATCAGTTATAGTGTTATTGGTTATAACGGATATCCCACCATTAATATGAATAGCTCCGCCTATATTATTAGAAATAGTGCAGTGGTCCATATAAATGGAATCTCCAATGTCACTATAGAGGGCAAAATTATTCGCATATTCAATCCTGCAATATTTAAGACTGCATATCACTGCCGGTTTAAGCCATATCCTGCTCCATTCTGCGGTTCCATTCTTTGTTATTATAATTGAATCGCTTGCCGTTCCGATTGCATTTAAAATTCCCTTGACCATTATACATTTTGCCGAATCAAGCCTTACTTCTACGCCGGGCTGAATATCAAGTCTTACTAAAGTATCTACTAATATATTTCCCGTAACAATATACGGACTGCCTGCTGTGTTCCATACCGTATTCGTGCTGATAACTCCGCTTACGTTAGTGGCATTTACGAGTGAAGACACAATAAACTGTGTCCCTATAATCAAACCAAAAAATCTCACCGCCATAGCGGGATGTTTCATTTTCATCTTTCCTCCTGTTGTTTTTAAACCAGCAACTATAAAATAATTAATGTCCTTAAATCCATATTTGTCAATCTTTTTATTAGGATGAAAATAAGCGCAGATTTAAAGAAAAAGATAGTTTAGAATTGAAAGTAGAAATTAAAAATAAAAAGGTATAATAAACTCTTTTTACCTGTCTATCATAGACAGAAAAACACTGTTGAGAAAATTGTAACCTTTATTTTATTAATATCAACTTATTCGTTTCTTTATAATTACCCGTACTAAACTTTGCAAAATATATTCCTGTCGGCAACCCTCTTGCATTGAAATCAATAGTATAATTTCCTGCCTGTTTTTCTTCGTTTATTAATGTCTTCACACACCGCCCTGATAAATCGTTAATCGTTAATAGTACATTCGTATACTCGGGAACACTATAACTAATAAGCGTTGATTTAATAAAAGGATTTTTACTTATTTTCAATTCCGCATTCTGCAATCCAAAATCCGCATTTTCTTCCGTTCCTATTGCGGGATAAAACTTGCTTAAGAAAATATCACCCCCGGCTACTGCGTTAAGGTTAGATGTTCCTGTGCCCGGGTCAAAATTGGACGTACCGGTAAAACAGCCGGAACTATAAATATTCCCGCTGTCATCAATCCCAATGGAATACCCCCCGTCATCTCCCGTTCCACCCATTCGTTTTGCCCAGAGAAAATTCCCGGAAGCATCTATTTTTATTATGAAAATATCATTACTGCCTCTTGAGGTAAGCGTATCATCTCCGGTGTTCCAATCAAAATTGGCTTTCCCGGAAAACAAACCTATCATATAAATATTCCCGTTCTTATCAATCACATTAAACCCGCCTCTTTCATCACCCGTTCCACCCATTGGCTTTGCCCAGATAAGATTCCCGGAAGAATCTATTTTACTTAGAAAGGCATCGTAACCGCCTGCCGAAATTATGGTGTCTTTTGGTGTGGACCACTGATTGAAATCAACCGTGTCCTGGTAATATCCTCCTACAAAAGCATTTCCGTCTTCATCTACGGTAACGTGTCCTCCGCAGTCATTTCCATTTCCGCCCCATGTTCTTGCCCAATAGAAATGTCCACTCGTATCAAATTTACTGAGGAATACGTCAATTTGCCCGCCATTGCACGAATGTATGTCGGCGGGTCCCGTACTATCCGGATTCAGGTTAACGCCTACTGATTCAAACATTCCTGCCCAATATAAAATTCCTGACCTGTTTACATTAATGGCGCATCCGTCGTCATAGTCTGCCCCGCCCCATGTTTTTGCCCAGGCGAAATTTCCATTCGCATTATACTTGACCATCCATGCATCAAAGAAACCATTACAGCAATGGTTGTCAACACCGATGCCCGGATTAAAATCAACCGGAGTTCCTGCCGGGTTGGAGAAATCTCCTCCTCCATAAATATTTCCTACCGGGTCTACGGTAACGCTATATCCTTCGGCGCCCCAAACTCCGCCCCAGGTCTTTGCCCAGAGAAAGTTCCCGCTTGAATCAAACTTGCAGATGTATGGGTTGTTCTGGTGGCTAAGACCGTTTGATATGTGAGTGTCTGCCCCTGCCGGATTGAAGTTGACGGTATCCTGGAATCGTCCTATTACGACTATATTGCCGAAACTATCCACGGCAATGCCATTTCCGACATCGCCTTTGTGTCCGCCCCAGGTTTTCCCCCAAATGAAACTTCCGTTTGCATCAAGTTTACAAAGAAAGGCATCTCTTTCGCCATTAGAAGTATGGCTATCAACACCGATTCCCGGGTTTAAGTCAATTGTGCCGTCAAAATATCCTGTAACATATATATTGCCTATGTTATCTACGGCCATTGAACCGGCAAATTCTTCTCCTGTTCCGCCGAGTTGTTTTGCCCAAAAACCTGTTTGAGCGTTTGCAGATACTGCAAAAAACAAAGAAAGAATAAAAAGTTTTTTCATACTGTCTCCCTGTTATTGTTAAAAATTAATACTTTTAAAACTATCTGTCAATAATTTAAATGTATTGTTGTTATATGCAATCCGAATAGGGGATATGTTTATAATGAAAAGGGCAGGAAACATTAAGCTTCCTGCCCTTTCTTCTTTGCCTTTAGTTTTAGAGTTTAATTAACTTTTTGTTTATCCTGGTTCCTGCATTTAAGTTCAAATAGTATATGCCTGTTGGAACGTTTTTCCCGTTGTCGGATAAGCCATTCCATTTTAAGTTGTATTGCCCCGAAGTTTGCATTGCGTTGACAAGTGTCTTTACTTTGCGTCCGTCAGCACTATATACCGTGAGCTTTACGTTAGTTTGATTCGGGACGTAATAAGAAATTTCTGATGTGGAGTTGAACGGCATTGGATAGACTTGTAAGGATATAGGTTTCCGGATACTTACCTTTTCCTCGGAACCTTGCGATTTTAATGGTGTTATGTCTACAATAACCATACAATGATACTGCCCGCCGCAGATTGACTGCACATTAGTTACCCCGGGTACCGTTAGCGGTTTGTATTTTGTTACTATCGTCCCGTCTCCTAACTGTCCATAACTTCCATATCCCCAAATTTTAACCGTTCTGTCGGCTAAAAGTACTGCATGCCAGTCTACTCCACCGCGAGCTATCGCTATGGCGTTTGTTATCCCGAATACCTGTACAGGTTTTACTTTAGCGATTGTTGTTCCATCTCCTAATTGTCCGTGATTATTAGAACCCCATGTTCTTAATGTTCCGTCCGCCAATAATGCTATACTGCTCGGGTTGCCGGAATCAAAGTAACTCCCGGCTATTGCCGTTGCATTCGTTATTCCGTATACTTTTACGGGTTTAAGTCTATTAGTTTTTGTACCGTCTCCTAATTGTCCCTTGGAGTTGTTACCCCATGCACTTATCGTTCCATCAGCTAACAGAGCAAGTCCGTAATAAGCGCAAGCTGCTATCGCCGTTGCATTTGTTATCCCGTATACTGTTACGGGAGTATACCTGTTAATAATCGTTCCATCTCCCAACATTCCCTGCCCGTATGAATATGAAAAATTATTTCTGCCCCATGATTTTATTGTTCCATTGGATAATAATGCGTATGCAAAATCTCCACCACAGGCTATTGCCGTAACATTTGTTAACCCTGATACAGTTACCGGAGCAGACCTGTTGATAATTGTCCCATCTCCTAATTGCCCGTAAGTATTTCCACCCCAGGTCTTTACAGTTCCGTCAGCCAATAAAGCCATACCAAAAACCGAACTGTTTTTTGAACCTGAACCGCCTGCTGCTATTGCTATTGCATTAGTTATTCCCAATACTTGTACGGGAGTAGTTTTGCTGACCGTTGTTCCGTCGCCTAATTGTCCGAAAGAGTTATTTCCCCATGACCAAACTGTCCCATCCGAAAGTAACGCCAAACTGAAATCGGTTGCCCATTGATGTGCTCCTCCGCCTGCAACTGCTATAGGTGTTCCGGGCAACCCGTTTACTGCAACTGCGAGTAATTTATTATTCCCTGTTGTCCCATCGCCAACCTGCCCAACATCGTTGTGTCCCCATGCTTTTATAACTTGCTGTCCATTAGCTTGCGAGTAGAAACCCAACACACAGGATATAATCAGAAGGAAACTCGACAATTTTATGTTTTTCATTGTCCCCTCCCTTTCTGTTATGTCTCTTTCGAAAATCAACTTCAAAAACTTTCCTTCTCAACTCTTACCTCCTTTCAATAAATTAAAAATTTATTTATTCAATAACTTAGGTGTGTCCATCTGCAACATCTGTCAAGTGCTTTTTGCTAATGTATGAAATTTCGTTACTATATCAATGAAAAATTGATTTTTTAGGTATTTAACCGGGAAGATGAAAAACTTCTTTTCTATCTGAGTCTGCCTTTTGTCATTCTGGGTGTAACGAAGAATCTAATCTCTATTTGCCTATCAGTTATGGGTGCGTCCTAAATATGGTTTTGATTTTAATATATTTTTCCATAACTTTATCCGTATCACAGAATGACATTTAATATTACTTAACTGATAAATTTACTTAAAAATCTGCGCCTTGATTATTATCGCTACTCTTGTATATTGCTACTTAAATAATAGTTGCAAAAACAACTTTCTTGGAATAACTTAGTTCTTGATTATTTTACTTTTTACCCACTCAACTTTGTCAACTCCGGGGATTTTATTACTTAGTTTCCTATTGTGAAAAACTTAATAATTTGTTCGGAGTAAAAATTTAACATTAGACAAACAATAATCAATAAAATACCAATTGCAATAACACTTCCATTTTCCTTAGCAATAAACTTTGTCTCCCGAAACAGAAGAACTCTGCTGATGCGTAAGATATAACCAAGCGTAAATAAATCTGCCAATACAATAGCTAAACTATAAACTGGATGTATTGACCATGTTATCGAACAAAGATGAAATTTGCTTATGAACCCACTTAATGGCGGTATTCCTATAAGACTTAAGCCTCCAATTATAAAAACAGCAGTTGAAAATGGCATTCTCTCGGCTAAACCTTCAAGATTTATTATTTCATTTCCGGTCGAACCTGTATTCTTATTGACTTTCAAATACCCGCTTGATAAAGATTTCAAACCAACTATTATAAGCAACCATCCGGATAAAGCAGTTATTAAATAAAAAATCCCCACGCCTAATCCCTCACTTGCCAAGACGGGCAAGCCTATTGCTAATAAAACATAACCCAGTTGGCTTAAACCACTATAAAGAATAAATTTTTTAATATTATTCTCGACCAGTGCCAGCAGTGCGCCAACTAACATAATAGCGCAGGCAGTAATTTCCCGTAACATCGGCATTCGTATAGCAATGGAAATAATTAGAAAAGCTGCTAATCCGATAATTAACCGTACGGAAAAACCTTTTACAAATTTCCCTAGACCAAAAATGATTTCAACAATAATTTCATAGAACCGTGCAATTGCTCTATCAATATAACGGAAAGTTATCAGGGCAACTTCATTCATCCCGGATAATGCCTGTGGATAAAGGTCATAAACCCCGGATAATGCTCTATGATAAGTTTTATCAAAATAATTCATATCTTTTACTGTTTTATAAAAATCTACTCCTGTCACTTTATTCTCCGGAAGTAATTTCTCACCGCCAATAAACGCTTCGGTTTTTCTTACTTTCCCAACCTTCCCAAAGAAAAATACAATCATTCCTAAAATGATTCCTACCAGGATTAAAGTCGTTGCCATCCCCGGAGACCAGAAACCAATAAAATCTATCATAGGTGCGCCCTTACTTGTCAAGAAAATAGACGGGAAAACAAGATGTTTTAATGGTACGGAAAATGCAAATACACCAAATACTACACACAACCCGGCAAGAAGTATCATTGGTAACCACATTGTCCAATCAACTTCTTTCTTTATTTCTATTTTTTCCTGGTTTGTAGATTGCCCTAAAAATATTGCATACAAAAGTTTTGTAAAACTTGCTAGAGTCAATGCACTTCCAAAAGTTGCTGCAATTAACCAGATAGGCCATAATATCAACCCTTGCCTACCTCCTTCTATTATTCCCTGATAAATCATCCATTTGGAAACAAATCCGTTAAAAGGAGGAACTCCGGAAATGGATAAAGATGCAATTAAACAGGTAACAAAAGTAATAGGCATAAATTTTGCCAATCCGCCAAGTTTTGATAAATCTCTTGTTTTCGCACGATAAATAACAGCACCTATACAAAGGAACAGAAGCCCCTTAAATAATGCATGGTTCATTAAATGAAACAATCCACCGGCAACACCAACAATAGTTCCCGTTCCGATACCAAGAATCATATACCCAATTTGACTTACGCTATGATATGCCAGAAGTCGTTTAGCATCGTGCTGAACTAATGCCATAAATACTCCTACTAATATGGTAATCGAACCAATGGCACAAAGAATGAATTGCCAGACAACTGGCGTTATAAATATCTGCCAGAATATTCTGAGCATCAAATAAATTCCAACTTTAATCATCACCCCTGATAAAAGAGATGAAATTGGTGATGGTGCAGCCGGATGAGCATCGGGCAACCATGTATGTAAAGGAACCATCCCTGCTTTTACTCCGGCACCGATGAAGAAAAATAATAAAAGCCAATTTGTAGCTTTTGAACTAAGTAATAATTCCCTGCTTGAAAGGAGAGAAATATCAACGGTGTTTTGCGAATAATAAATAAAGATAATTCCTAATAACATAAACATTGAGCCGACTATTGTCATAATAAAAAATTTTATTCCGGCATCTACTGAAACTTGCGTTTGATTATGCATAACCAGAAACAGACCAAACAAAGTCATCAGTTCCCAGAATATAAATAACGTGAAGAGATCTCCTGCCACTACCGTTGCAATCATCGAACCAATAAAAAGCATAAGCATTGAATAATAAAAATTAAGATTCTTGTACTCTTTTGCGTAAGAAATTGAAAACAGCGTAGCTAAAAAACCTAAGAAAGAAATTAATAACACCATTATAAGCGCTAACAAATCTAAATTCAGACTCATCGGGGTGTTTAATACGGGAAATGTTGCAAAATTAAATTTAATAGGCGCTATTAATACAACGGGAAGTAACCTTAAAGCAATAACAAAAATTGCTAAAGTAGAAAAAGCTGCAAACCATTCACGTAATACCATCCCCAATAAACAGACCATAGGAACTGAAATAAGAGGTAGGATTAATAAAATTATTAATTCAATTTTTTCCATAATTATTGCTTACTTACCAATATGCAGGTGTAATATGTTTCTTATAATGCCTGTTTACGCCATTTATATTTCTAATTTTTATTTCCATTGCCAATAACTTTACTTCATTTGCTCGACTGCTGTCCGGATAAGATTTAACGGTAATTTCACAAAACATCCAACTACAAGGCCAAGTATCCCAAGTGTCATTACCGTAAAGAGCATAGGAAAAGACTTCTCCCTACAAGACGGATTAGTAGGCTCGCCCATAAAAACTTTATTAAAGAAACGTATCAGATACACCATAGTTAATATGGCAGTAATTATAGCTACCCCTGCAATAATAAAATGTCCGGACTGAACCGTAGCAGTAATAATAAAAAGCTTGCTCCAGAAACCGCCAAACGGAGGGATTCCCATAATAGATAAAGCACAAAGAATAAAAGATATGCCTGCAATAGGCATAGTTTTAAACATCCCGCCCAACTTACGAATATCTTTTTCTTTTGTTTCATGTTCTACAACACCGGCACATAAAAACAATCCCGCTTTTCCTAAACCATGAACAAGTATGAACAATAATCCACCAGTGATACCAACGGTAGTATTAAGAGACAGTCCCAAAAGAATATAAGCAATCTGGCTAATGGTAGAATACGCCAGAATGCGTTTCATATCATTTTCAACTAACGCACAGCACGCAGATACAAAAGCGCCAATAACAGCTATTACAGGAACAATGTTTGACCAGGGAATAGGAGTATGAAATGTCCAGCAGAATATACGAGCAAAAGCATATACACCTATTTTTACCAACACGGCGGCATGAAGTAAAGCAGTAACCGGGCTTGGAGCTACACCGGCAGTAGGTAACCATATCTGGAAAGGCAATTGTGCCGATTTTGATAATATACCCAAAAGTATTAGTAAAAGTGCTAAGTTGTCAACAGGCGCTCCTCGTAATTGAGTTAAATTCAATGTGCCGAATTGCTGATAAATTATTTCCATACCAATAAGCATCATTGCAGAACCAAAGAAAGTAATATAAAAAGCTTTATCGGCGTTGGCTAAATGTTGTTTTTCCCTATAAAAACCAATTAGTCTCCATGAACAAATTGTGGTAATTTCCCAGAATATATACATTAAAAGCAAATTCGTGGAAAAAATTAATCCCAACATTGAACCAATAAAAAGTGCAATAAATGAATAATATTCGCCTAAATGGCGATATGGAACATCCCGCCCTGGCGTGGAATCTTTCATATAACCGAAAGAATAAAAGACAATTAAAGCACCAATAAAAGATGAACACAGTGCCATAAAAACCGCTAAACTATCGAAAGTAAAATTCAAATTAAGCCAGTCAGTGAGTTTAAGTTGTATTACAGGGTATTTACCGGACATAGAAGGGGAAATCAAAAATAAGCTGCCTATAAAAGCGATTATTGTAAACAATAAGGGAAAAAGACCTTTTTCTTCCTGTTTAAATATTTTCACAGAAAATAAAAGCAAATTAAAGCTACTGTTCGTCAAGGTTAAAACGAACGGGCCACATCATCCAAACCCTTACCGGTTTACCGTTTTGCAGTGCGGCACTAAATTTAGTATTATATGCACTCTGGACTGCAGCACTATCAAGGAGTGGATGCACACCTCTAAGAACCACTACTTTCATAACAGTTCCATCCAGGTCAATCAAAACTTTAATGAAAACTGTTCCGCTTACATCAACAGCTTTAGCAGCTTCCGGATATTTAACATTGCCCGTAGAAATTCGTTTAGGTTGAACTTCACATGGAACGAAAGCATTTATATCCGGGATTCCATCTCCTCTGCCTGTATCCTGGGCAGAAGTATTACCTGCGATGTCTTGTTGGGTTGGCGCAGTTTCTTGGGTTGCTTCCGCATCAAGAACCGGTTTTGGAGTTCCTACGATTGGCACGCTCGGTCTATTTACCGTTGTCTGGGGAGTGCTCTCATCCCCGGTAATCGAAGGTGGCGGACCTAATTGTGCATAAGTCATTTTTATTACCCTTTTACCTAAATTCATTTTGTCTCTTTCCTGACGCCATTGTTGATATTTTATTCCTAAAAAAGAAAATAGAATAACAAGAAAAATTAATATATTAGTTATATAATACGCACGTCTGAGATGGCTCCCTTCGCTTTTTACAATAGGGCTTCTTTTCCCAAGTGTAGAAAGCGAAATTTCACTAATTATTGCGTTCGTTATTTGCCACCTCCCCTGGTAGGCTTTGCTTTCTCTTCAATGTGGGGAACAATACAAAAACGCCTCATTCCTGCCTGCTGAACGGTATCTAATAGTTTTACCATATATTGGTAAAGTGATTTTTGTTGGACATCTATTAACACAACTAACTTTGATACACTTTTCTTTATGAATTTATCAAGACTATCTCGTTTCGTCCCTTCAGGTGTGGATTTTAACTGGGCAAGATATTGGGAACCATTCGGCTGACGTTCAATGTTTTTTCGTTCCTCTTGTTGGAGGTAACTTTCAAGCGAATCCCATTCTATGGGAGTTGGTTTCTCATCGGATAATTGTTTTTTTAACTGATTTAAAGAATCAATATAAATAATCACAACGTTTGACTGTGCTGTAGGAACATTCCCTTTGGGAGGTAATGAAATCTCGATTGCTTGCGGTTCACGGAAAACCGTCGTTGTCATAAAAAATATTACTAACAAAAATGCAATGTCAACCATTGGAGTCAAGTCATTAATTACCCGTCCCCGTCGTTTTTTTTGACCTCTTGTTGCCCCTTCAACAGCTGCCATAATTATTAACCTCCGGCTTTTACAAAAACTACCGAACCTTCCTGAAGAATTGTCATCATACTAAATCTTAACATATTAACGTTTGGGTCCTGAAGTATATCCATAAGCTGTAATATAAAACCTGACTGCACATTCTTGTCTGCCTTAATCACAAGATGAATGCGTGGATTTTTTATCCTCTCGTTCATTATAACATAACCTAAAGAACTTAGTGAAATAGGTTGAGCAGAACCTCTTCCCAGATTCCACCAGACAATCAAACTATCTGCACGTGCTTTTAATTGTTGAGGCGTTAAAGCCGCCGATTCATCGACCGTCTGCCGATATTTTTCCGGGGTTTTTAATTCATGTATTGCTCTCTCTATCGCTATTTCTCTTCGAAGCCCTAACCCCCCTTCGTTTACCGGTGCCTGGTATTGGGATATTGTCTGCATTAGAAGGGAAGGATTTATACTGTCAGCAATGCTAAGAGCATAGTCCGCAGGTATAATCGTCAAAATCATAACGTCTGACTCGGGAACCTTGAACGGTGAATGCGATAAAGGCAATGCAACGCCAACTGTTTCCGGTGGTCGGGCGTTATAAGTGCACATAAAGAAAATCACCAATAAAAAACCAATGTCTACCATTGGTGTCATATCCGTAACAATACTCCTACGCGGTCTTTTTGTAATTGCCATTGTATTTAGTTTGACTTTAACATAAAATCATCTTACCACTTTTGACCTGTTTTTTCCAACACATCTGTCGTATCATAAACTACTTCACTTATTTCGTAAGTAAACTTGTCAACACTGTTTACAAAAAAGTTATTGGCAATAATTCCTAAAATTGCATTGGCTAATCCACCGGCAGTATTAAATAATGCCTCCGAAACACCTTTCGCAAGCTGTATCGCATCGGGCGCCCCCGCATGCGCCATTGCCTGGAACGCACGAATCATCCCGATAGTTGTCCCCAGAAGCCCAATCATCGTAGCGATTGAAGCAATTGTTGTCAGTATAATCAGGTTCCTTTCTAATAAAGGAGTTTCGCGGGCAACCCCTTCTTCAAATCGTCTTTTAATTTCTGCCGGATTTTGAGAAACTACCGCCGATTCTCCCGTTCCCTTAACGAGTTTTTGTAACCCGCCTTTCAAAATATTTGCCATAGAACCGGTTTGAGCATCACATTCCGAGATAGCGCCGGCATAATTTCTCTCTGACAGATGTCCCATAAAATTAGATATAAATTCGGCATTGGGTTTCTTCCCCATAGAACGCTTTAAAGTCAGGAATCGTTCAATCATATAAGTTATCAAAAGAATAAATATGAACATTAAAACCCCGACCAAAGGCCCTCCTGCCCTGACAAAATCAGGCATCATCTGGAATATGATGAAACAAACAATTGCGTTACAAACATAAAGCAATGTAGTTAAAAGAGCAATACGTTTAACAAAAGCAAAAGCGATTCCAATACCGATAGCTAAAGCGCCCGGGATACAAAAGGATACAATTATCTTTAGTATGCCGGGGGCATTATGAAGCCCTTCCATATTTATGCCTCCTTGTTATTTATTGTTTTTATCATAGAAATTTATTTATTGTTTTCTTTTTCCTCAGCATTTTCCTTTGCCTCAGCCTTATCTAAAGCATCTAAATAATCCTCATAAGTAGGCTCTTTCTTGGCAGGTTGTTCAAGACTTTTTAACACGTCCTTAACCTCTTTATTAGTTGAATCTATTTTGATTACCTCAGCGCATTCTGCTTTAGCTTTCTGCTTCATACCCAAAAACCCATAAGTCTGAGCCAACCACAAATGTCCCTGGGCATAGTTTGGCTTAATCTCTAAACCTTTTTGCAAGTCAACTATTCCTTCCTTGTATTTCTTTAACTGAATACGCGCTAAAGCTCTATTGAAATAAGCACCCGCTGCAAGGCTGTCTCTTTCAATTTTTTTAGAAAATAAAAGTTCCGAGGAATCATACTTTGTTGCCTGGAAACAAGCTAACCCCAACTCAAAACAGAAAGTAGATTCCAGAGTAGAATCAAGACTAAATGCTTTATTATAAGCATAAATAGCCGCGGGAAAAGAATCTATTTTTGAATAAGCTTTAGCCAAATCAATCCAAATCCCAACATTAGTAGAATCTTTAAGGACAATTTCACTCAAAACCTCTTTTTCCTTAAGACTCATTCCCGCCTGGTTATACAAAACACTTATAAATTTCAGAGAACTTAAACTTGTATCGCTATAGCTAACGGCTTTATTCATTTCATTGATGGCATTATTGTAATCTTTTGTTTGTGAATAAATATTAGCCAGTGCTGTGTATCCTTTAGGGTCTTTCGGGTTTAATTGAATATACTTTTGAAGTTCTGTAATGCCATTCTCATGCTTCTTTTGAGTTGCATAAAAAGAACTCAAAGCAAGATAAGTCGGCGCATAGTTAGGATTTATTTTTTGAGCTTTGGAATAAAAACTCAATGCTTCTTCGTATTTTTTCTGTTTTTGATACAAATTTCCCAATCCAAGTAAAGCGTCAACGTATGAAGAGTTAAGCTGTAATGCCTTTTTATACTGCTCTTCAGCCACCGTGGAGTTACCTCCATTAAGATACACATTACCCAAAAGCGTATGAACCTCAGCACTATTTGGGTTTAAGTCAAGGATAAGTTGGTATTCAATACTTGCTTCCACACTGTTGTCGGAAGTTTGATAAGCTTCTGCAAGAGCTAAACGTACTTTCAACTCATCATACCCACAATCCAACGCATTTTTAAGATATTTAATACCGTTTTCATAATCAGATTTCATCACATAACTTTTACCTAACTCAAAGTTCGCCCCGGGATGTTTAGGTTTTGATTTAAGAATTTCCTGGAATTTTAGAATTGCCTGCTCAACATTGTCTGCATCTCTTAAAACAACGCCTTCTTTTAAAAACTTCTCCGACGAATCTGCCCATACTGTTGCACTAAAATGACTACTGCAACTTAACAAAACAAAAATAATTAGTTTTTTCATATTGTCATTCTGAGCGTAGCGAACCTGCCTACCGCAGGCAGGGAATCTCTACCTACAGAACTTTCATTCTCTTTATATTTAACCGGAACGGTAATAGGTACAAAACCGGTGCCTGCAATTATTTTCTGTCCTTCAGAAGATGTTATAAAACTAATAAATCCGGCATCTAAACCTTTTGGCTCTTTTGAAGTATAAAGATAAATATAGCGGACAAGCGGATATTTACCGGAATGGACTGTTGCCTCATCGGGCGAAACAAATTCTCCTTTTTGTTCGAGAGCAATCTCCAATGCTTTAATCCGCGTATCCTCAATAAGCGGACTCCATGAACTATACAATCTCGACATTGAAATAAAACCTATCCCACCTTTTTCTTTTTCAATAAATTTTACGATACTTTCAGTGTTGTCAAATTGCCAGACAAATTTCGAATATTCTTTTCCCTTAAGGACACTGTCCTGAAACCATTTGTAGGTTCCAGAATTTTCACTCCATATCCCAACTTTTATTGGCAAATCAATCCCGTCTACCTCAGACCAGTTTTTGATTTTACCGCTAAAGATATCTGATATTTGGAAAATAGTAAGCCTCTGGAGTGAGTTATGTGGATTAGTAACAATCGCTACTCCATCCTTGCAAATTTTGAATTCATTTACTTTGAATCCGGCTGCTGTTGCCTGAGTATTTTCTTCTTTGGTTAAGGGTCTCGTAGAAACTGCAATCCTCGCAGAATCAACGAAAATAGAAGATAAACCTGCATCCGAACCTCCACCTAAAGCTAAGATTTTCGCATTAGTGTAAAGATCCATAAAGGTATACGCTTCTTCCATTATCATAGATAAAGCTTCTTCAGACCCCTTTACGGTAATATAACCCGAAATAGTAGTTTCAGGGGATTCCTTTTTACCACAACCGGCAATACAGAATAAAACAATACTTATCGCCAAAATCTTTTTCATTTTGCTGACAGAATAAGACTTCTTTTTATTACCGGGTGTTTTACGGCAAAAAGATAATGCCGAAGATAGAATACAATTAGTAGAAGATTGAAAGGAGTTGGACTTTTTTACAAAAATTAATTTTTCTTCCATATGCCTACGAGGTTAGCTGACGGGCTCGGAGTTGGAAGTCTCCTACTCTGAATCATTACGGTTCAGAGATACGCCCCTACAACCTGCATCCCCCGCATCTACAATCCTTTATAGATTTAGACCTTTTCGGTGCCTACCATATAGACACATTAAAAAAAGTCAAGAAATTTTTAAAAAAAATTATTAACCATCATTTTTTACAAAGTTTTATAAACATAACAATCCTATAAACGCCATAAGCGCATATAACTAAACTAATTATTCCCGGTTTTGAAAAACTTTTAAAATTTTTACTCTGTAATAAGAAAATACTTCCTATGATAATAAACAATATACCGGAAAACAGACGATAAACTATATGCCAATCTATTTTACGAATTATTTCAATGATTTTGCTTGAGTTCCACATATGGTTGTATTCCTTTATGCTAAATCTTCCTCCGGATATTTTATTCTTCCTGCGTTTTCATTTCCCAAAAATAGAGCCATACCAAAGCTTAAAGGACCTATCCTTCCAATAAACATTGTAATTATGATTATTATTTTCTCTAGATGGTTCAGTCCCGGGGTTATTCCCGTACTTAGTCCTATTGTTCCCAACGCCGATGCTACTTCAAAAATGACTTGTTGAATATTGAATCTATTAGTTTGTAATAAAATGAAGAATGTACTTAAAAACAGCGCCAATAAATAAAAGCACAAAGAGGAAGCGGCTAACCATAAACGTTCGTTAGGTATTGTGCGATTTAAAAACTTAACGTTTTTTTCTCCTGACAGTGAACTTTTCATTACTCCTAATAGAGCGGTAAAAGTTGTTGTTTTGAGTCCGCCACCGGTTCCCGAAGGAGATGCCCCGACAATCATTAATATGGTTATTATAAAATATGACAAAACTGAGAGCGTAGATATAGGTATTGTGTTAAATCCCGAAGTCGTTAATGCCGTCATACTCTGGAAAAAAGATGTTAACAAGCGTTCAATAAATGATTTTCCTGTGATACTTGGCTCAAAGAAGAATAATACAATAGCCCCTGACATTATTAATATAAATGTAGACCATAATATTATTTTTGACGTTAAAGATATTCGTTTTTTTGATTTTATACGGTTATTCCATATATCATATACTATTATAAACCCAATAGCCCCTAAAATACACAACGCTGAAATTGTAATATTTACGCCAACATTCCGTGAGAATGATTCAAGACTGTTGTTATATATGCTAAACCCTGAAGTACAAAAAGCCGATATACTGTGAAAAACTGCACTCCAGAGAGAATTCGGCAAATGTTCTATCTTGAAAAATATATACAATAATAATGCGCCTATAAATTCAACGGCAAATGAATAATAAACAAGTATGCGAATAAATTTGGTTATAGTTATATGGTCAGGCAAACAAAAAACATGTTTTTGTATTTTCTCCCTTGAAAAACTTAACCTGCCACCAAGTGAAAGGATAATGAACGAACCTAACGTCATATATCCTAACCCGCCAAGCTGGATTAATATAATTAGTATCATCTGCCCCCAGAAATTATAATTGTCAGCTATGCTTATTGTAGTTAATCCTGTGGTAGAAACAGCGGATGTAGCAATAAAAAAATTATCTAAAAAACCAATCGAGGGCACTTTTTTAAAAAAAGGTAAAGACAGAAGTAATGTTCCTATTAATATATACGAGAGATATCCTAATACAATAATCCGATTATGATTTTTGCTTTTAAGAAATTTTTCAACAACGTTGACGCTTTTCATTCCCTATCCTCCTTTTTTACAATTTTATTCGTATCGGCAAAATAACATTTGATATGCCTTTCCACTGTAGTCTTCTCTGAATTGCAAATGCAGTCTCGTTATGTAACATTTTATGATAAAAGTTTTCAGTTTCAAACACGAGCTGTCCTGTAAATACCGTAGACCGCCTGAACTCACTTGAAACTTCTTCACACAGTTTTGATGCAATATCCACCACGTCCGTTCCCACTCCTATCCTGTATTCCGCAGGGAACCCAAACTTCCTTGCAAGCTCAACATATTTTTCAAGTGATTGTATTACTTTATTTTTTAAGTCTTCTATTTTTTCCTCGTGTTTAAATAAATCCTGGTCAACTACTGCAATGGATACGAATACAAAATTCTTATATAATCCCGGGAATGAACGTGCTATGGATAGAAAACTGTGTACTCCAAAACCGTTATATCCGGTTACAAGCTGTATTGCGGTCATATCTCTTTTATCTGTTGGCGCGTTATTGATATTAATTTCACTGGGCATATCTGCTATGCCTGAAAGAAGAACGTCCAATTTCTTCGTTCCACGAGATACTTTTGAATAATGATTTTTAATTAAATAACACAAAATTATAAGAAATAATGTGATTATTAATGTTACCCATCCGCCTTCGCGGAATTTTTCAAAAACCGTTATTACAAGGATAGTAATACATAGTATGAATGCAACAACGCATATACTGAGATGTTTTTTCCAATTCGTTTCCTTTTTACGGTTTTTGATAAAAAACCACGACATTGCAAACTGCGAAATGGAAAAAGTTAAAAATACATTTATAGAATACATAACTACAAGTGCCGAGATTGAGCCGTGAGTATATATAAGTAGGGCAAGTGCCGCTCCTCCTATGATTAAAACCCCATTCTGCATTGTAAGCCGCTCAGAAAATGATGCAAATCTGTGTGGGAACCATGAATCTACGGACATATTTGCCATAACGCGCGGGGCATCTATAAATCCTGCTTGCGCTCCTACTATAAGCAATGCTCCTTCGGAAAAAATAGTTATTAATGCAAGCCAGTATCCCCAGCGCCATTGCCCGAAAAGACTATCTGCAAGAATTGCGTTCAAGGTTTTCCCCTCGCAGGGTATCACTTTTAACAAAAGATAGCAGATAAATATTCCTCCTGCGGTTATTGCAAGAGAACTCGCCATATATAACATAGTTTTCTTGCCTGTTTCTGCCCTTGGCTCGCGCATAATCTGTAAACCATTTGAAACTGCCTCAATCCCGGTGTACGTTCCTCCTCCTAAGGAGTAAGCTCTTATAAAAATCAGGAAAACGCCCAATCCGCCTATTGCGGAAATATCTCCCCGAAAACTGGAATTTACTTGTTGGGCAATAGGTTTTATTGCCCAAATATTACTGAATACTCCATATCCTATAAGAATAATGTGAGTTACCACAAATACTATAAATATAGGCGCAAGAAAGGTTACTGATTCCTTGACTCCCCTGATATTTAAAATGATGAGCATAATAATCAAACAACCCGAAAAAAGCAGTTTGAATTTATGGAATTCCATAGGGAGATAACTGAAAAGCGCATCCGAGCAAGAAGCTATGGATACGGAGATTGTCAGAATGTAATCAATAATCAAAGCGCATCCCGAAACAACACCTGTCTTTTTTCCGAGTATTTGAGTTGCGACTACGTAACCACCACCACCGTTGGGAAAATGCTCAATAATTCTCATATATGCAAATGAGATTATGAAAACGGTTATTGCAGTAGCAAGCGCGAGAAAAAGCGCTAAATAAGTATGACTACCGATTGCCCTGAAAGCTGCTTCAGGTCCGTATGATGAGGAGGAAAGCCCGTCTGCACCGAGTCCAATCCATGCCAATAAAGGTATAAGAGCTAATTTGTGGAATATACCGGGGTCACGGATATCGCGGGGTGCGCCGACTATTTTCCTGCGAAGTTTTGTTAAAAAAGTTAGTTCACTTTCCGAACCGTCTTTATCCAATTTACATTGTTTCTAAAGGCATAGTGGATTTTGCTGCGGAAGAACCCCTTTCTTGTTTATGGTTTGCCTGATAGTTAAGTACTGCCGGCAATAGAATACTCTCAGTTTTGAATTGGGGTAGGGCAATTGCCCCGGTTACAAAATTTAGTTTTTCTCCCATATGCCTACGAGGTTAGCTGACGGGCTCGGAGTTGGAAGTCTCCTACTCTGAACCATTACGGTTCAGAGATACGCCCCTACAACCTGCATCCCCCGTATCTATATTATTTTATATAGATTTAGACCTCTCCTGAGTGGTTACCCTATATCAATATCAAAAAAAGTCAATAAAATAATGATATTTTTGGTTTTTGTGAGTGATATTTTTACTATTTGTGGTCATCCCTGTCTGCCGTTTTTATTAGTAAGCGCGTCATAAATTGTATAAGAATTAGTTCAAAGGTTTTGTAATTGCCAATGCTACAACACTTGAAAATGACTCATATAACTGCTTTTGGTCGGGTGTTAAAAGTTTGTCCGAAGAAACCCTTAAACCAACTACTCCAACCGTCTTCTCCTGTATCATTAACGGTAAATAATACCAATTAGTGGAAGATAATGTAGCCGTCCCCTTGCCTGCCGTCTGCCCGTTAGCATATACCCATACGGCGACAGCCTGTTCTGCCTCATTTAATAATATATTCTCGTCGTTTTTGGATTTGATTTCCAATTTCCCTGCATCATCAGGTAGAAAAATAACTACACTGCTTTCAAAAGCTTCCGATATGTTTTTGACTGCGCGGGTTAATATGTCATTCAAATCTTTTGCTTTGATAATCTCCCTGCTAAAGGAATATAAAGAATAAACAAACCGCTCCCTGTTTTTTGACCCTCGTATCTCCCGTCTTATTGATTTTACAAGAAAACTTATAGTCATAGAAACAAGAACAAAAACTACAAAACTCGGTAGGTATCTTATGTCTGCAATTCTGAATGTAAGATAAGGCGGGATAAAGAAAAAATCAAAAGCGCATACTGCAATAATTGAAGTAAATAATCCGACACGAATTCCCCATAAAACTCCACTCGCGATTGAAGGTAAAAGAAGCAAAAAACCTATGTTAATTGGTTCGGTATTCAAATGCAAAAGCCAACCGATATAAACAATTACAGAAACAGCTAACAAACTGAAGAGATATGCTTTAAGATCTCTGGCAGCAGGAATATATTCTCTTTTTGATGAATGCGAATCTTTTTCATACCCCTGCTTTTCATCTTCGCCTTCACCTGCAACTAAGACGTATATAGAGCCGCTTTCCCTTATTAGTTTGTCTATTACGGAACCTTTGAATATTCTTTCAAAACGTGTCCTTTTGGATGAACCGGCGATAATCAGAGTTACATTTTTTGATTTGGCGAAATTAAGAATTTCATACGATATAGAACTGCCGTTTAATAAAACAACTTTTGCTCCTAATTCTTCCGCAAGATTAATGTTTTTAGTAAGTTGAAGGGAAGGTTTATTTCCTTTTTCAACTTTTTGGGGTGATTCAACATAAACTGCAAACCATTCAACATCAAGGTCATTTGCCATTCTCCGGGTAAAACGTAATAATCTTTCCGATGCAGGACTTGCGCTTATGCTCACTAAAATTTTTGAATCAACCAGCCATGGTCCCTGGATGGCATTTTTTTCCATAAACGAATGCACATCCTCATTTACCTGCTTTGCTGTATATTTCAAAGACAGTTCCCTGAGAGCAAGAAGGTTGCCTTTTTTGAAAAACTGGCTCATTGCCTGTTCTGCTTTTTTCGGAATATAAACCTTACCTTCTTTGAGCCTTTCAAGTAATTTTTCCGGTGTCAAATCAACAAGCTCTATTTCATCTGCAAGTTCAAGAATGCTGTCAGGTAAAGTTTCGGTGACCTTTATGCCGGAAATCTGCTGAACAATATCATTAAGACTCTCAATGTGTTGAATGTTAAGAGTTGTAAAAACGTTTATACCGTTTTTAAGCAATTCCTCAACATCCTGGTAACGCTTAACGTGCCTTGAAGTCGGGGCGTTTGTATGTGCTAGTTCATCGACAAGAACAAGGGTTGGATGACGGGAAAGAACATTATCAATATCCATCTCATCAAGTGTAATGCCTGAATACTCAATTTTTTTCCGTAAAATAATTTCCAGTCCCGAGAGCAGAGCTTCGGTTTCTTTTCGCCCGTGAGTTTCGGCAATGGCAACTGCAACAGATATGCCTTTGTTACTTGCTGCCTTGCCTTCCTGCAGCATGCGATAGGTTTTACCAACACCGGCACAGTAACCAAGAAATATCTTTAACCTGCCTTTTTTATTGTTCTGTATGTCTTTGGTTTCGTAGGGCAAACCTTCAGGTTTGCGGCCGTTTTCTTCTTCCTGCTTTATTTGTTCAAGAAGTGCATCCGGATTTAGTCTTTTTTCTTCCATATTTAATCCTTTTTTGTCCTATGTTCTACGTGTTGATTTTCTGAATAATACTTAGTACTTCAGCCGGTGTAGTTGCGTTAAGAATTGCATTCTTTACGGACTTATTTCTAAATAACCGGGATACACAAGCCATTGCCTGTAAATGTTCACCGCTGTTTTCAGGTGAACATATAAGTAAGAAAATTAAATGTACAATGCCTCCGTCTAAAGCATCAAAATTTATTCCCTGCCGTGAAATTCCTAATGCGCCTATAATTCCCGATGGGGAAGAGGATTGTTTAGTTAAAGAATCAATTTTACTATGAGGAATGGCAACTCCCTGCCCGATTCCGGTTGACCCTAATTTTTCTCTCTGCAGTAAGGTATCAACAACTTCGGAAGAGTTTTTAATCTTGTTTAAAGTTTTTAGCACTTCTACTATTTCCGTAATCGCCCCTTTTTTATCCGTTGCATTGATGTCAACGATAATAGCTTCAGGGCAAAGAAAATCCATAATCTTCATTTTTTAGCTCCTTGAGGAATTGTATCCATTTTATATTTGCTTTCAAGTTCGTCAACAGCAATATTAAGTTTCAGGACGTTGACTCCGGGACAACCCCATATACCAAGAAAATCTTTATCTATATTATTATTAACTAACTGTATAACCTTGTCTGTCGGAATTCCTCTTACTCCGGCAACTCTTTTTACCTGCATCATAGCATTTTCCGGAGAAATATGCGGGTCTAATCCGCTTGCCGAAGCAAGTACCATATCTGCAGGAACGGAGTTTTCCGTTATTCCATTAATCGCTTTTACCGAGTTTATTCTTTCTTCTACTACTTCTATAAACTTCTTATTTGAAGGCCCATAATTACTGCCACCGGAGCCCGAAGCATTATAATCAACAGCAGAAGGTCTGCTTTGGAAATACTTGTTATCCGTAAAAAGTTGACCTATAAAAACAGACCCGACTGTCTCGTTTCCTTTTACAATAAGGCTGCCGTTTGCTTTGTAAGGAAGTGTCAAACGTGTCACGATTGTAATAAATGCCGGGTATATTAACCCAAGAAGTATTGAAAATAGTATAAATGCTTTTAATGATTTTATAAATTCTTTCATAGTTAATGCACTAATTTTAACGAAACAATCAAAATATCAATTAATTTTATTCCGATAAATGGCAATATAATTCCTCCCAACCCATATATAAGCGCATTATTTCTCAACAGCTTTAATGCGGATGTGTGTTGGTATTTTACCCCTCTCAAAGAAAGCGGGATAAGCAAAGGTATAATAATTGCATTAAATATTACTGCAGATAAAACGGCGCTTTGTGGTGTTGCAAGGTGCATAATGTTTAACATGCTAAGTCCTGCAAGGGCGGGAATTATTGCAAAATATTTTGATACGTCATTTGCTACGCTGAAAGTAGTTAATGCGCCTCTGGTTATAAGTATTTGTTTGCCGACTTCTACTATGTCAAGAAGCTTGGTCGGGTTAGAGTCAAGGTCTATCATATTTGCCGCTTCACGCGCAGACTGAGTCCCTGCATTCATTGCAACGGCTACATCTGCCTGTGCAAGCGCAGGAGCGTCGTTAGTTCCGTCACCTATCATAGCTACCATATAACCCCTGCTTTGAAATTCTCGAATAGTATGCAGTTTCGTTTCCGGTTTTGCCGGGGCTATAAAATCGCTTACGCCTGCTTCTGCCGCAATAACTACAGCTGTAAGTGGGTTATCCCCGGTTATCATTATTGATTCTATTCCCATTAATCGGAGCTTGTGCAATCTCTCTTTTATGCCCTGTTTTAAGATGTCTTTTAAACGTATGATTCCAAGAACTTTTCCGTTTTCACAAACAGCCAGGGGAGTCCCGCCATCTCCCGATACGTTGTCGGCATTGCGCTGAACGTCCGGAGGCAGCCCTTTCCCTTCATTTGCTCCATCTAAAGCAAATGAAAAAGATTTTGCAAAATCTTCTATAGACTCAACTGCACCTTTACGAATTTTTTTGCTATCTGCTATGTCTATGCCGCTCATTCTTGTTTCTACACTGAATTGAACGTATTTTGCGCCTTCCGGAGTTTTGATGTCCTGTCCCCTGATTTTCAGTTTTTCTTTTGCAAGTATTACAATACTTCTCCCTTCAGGCGTTTCATCTGCTAAGGACGAAAAAAGCGATGCATAAGCAAGTTCTTCTTCGGATACGCCTTCTGCAGGTAGAAATTCCGTCGCCATCCTGTTTCCTATCGTAAGCGTACCTGTTTTATCCAGAAGCACCACGCTTACGTCTCCTGCTGCCTCAACGGCTTTTCCGCTTAGAGCAACAACGTTATTTGAAATAAGTCTGTCCATCCCGGCGATGCCTATTGCAGGTAAAAGCCCGCCTATAGTCGTCGGCATAAGGCAAACAAGCAAAGATATCAAAATAGGGATAGATATGTTGATATTAGTATATCCGGCAAAGTATTTTAATGTTATAACGACAACTAAAAACAAAACCGTTAATCCTATTAGAAGTATTTCAAGAGCTTTTTCATTGGGAGTTTTTTGTCTTTTTGCGTTTTCTACCATTTTTACCATCTGGTCAAGGAAAGTTTCTCCGGGGTTTGCCGTTACCCTAACTTTAATTTTTCCCGATAATAATCTTGTGCTTCCTGTTACGCCGCTCCTGTCGCCTCCGGATTCTCTTACCACAGGAGCAGATTCGCCGGTTATTGCAGATTCGTCAACGAGAGATACGCCTTCAATTATTTCACCGTCACAAGGTATAAGGTCGTTTTCTTCAACTATGACTATGTCGCCTTTTACAAGCGTTAATCCGGGTATTGTTTTGATACTGCCGTCATCGAGAATTTTTTTTGCGATTGTTTCACTTCTTGTTTTTCTTAGTGTTTCTGTTTGTGCCTTCCCTTTGCCTTCTGCGAGCGCTTCTGCAAAATTCGCAAACAGAACGGTAAACCAGAGCCATATACTTATTTGAATGTCAAACCCGGCGTTTACACCGGTTAGTATGTCTTTTAAGGCAATAATAGTAGTAATTACCGAACCGATTTCCACAATGAACATAACAGGATTACGAACAAGAGTTCTCGGGTTAAGTTTTAGTACTGAGTTTCTGACTGCCCGTATTACGATATCTTTCTGCCAGATACTTTTTTTATAAATGTTTTCCATATTTTATTATTCTTCCTCTCCCGTAGGGGCGAACCTATGCGTTCGCCCGTTAACTCGCCCTTTTGTATTCCTCAATCTGTTACAATCAATTACATTCCTTACAGTTTTTACTACAAGTTACCATCTGTTTTTCTCTTCACTATAATTAAAAAACTTTCCCGGCAATAATGGATATATGTTCCAGAAATGGTCCTAATGCCAACACCGGAAAAAAGGTCAAAGCTCCCACAATAAGTATCACGCTTACAAGCATAATTACAAACAAAACGCTTACCGTAGGAAACCGTATACTCTCCGGAACAAACTTCTTATTTATTATTGAACCGGCAATTGCCAGAGCCGGTATTATTGTCGTAAACCTGCAAACAAACATTGAAAAGGCCAATGTAAGATTATAAAACGGGGTGTTGGCATTCAATCCTGCAAATGCAGACCCGTTATTGCCTGCGCCCGAAGCAAATGCGTAAACTATTTCCGAGAGACCGTGAGGACCGAGATTATTAAGGCTTGAAATGCCTGCTTTCGTTGAAATCGCTATTGCCGAAAAACAGAGTTGTATGATTGAAGGAACTACTAATCCGGTAATTGCCATTATTACTTCAAACGGTTCAAGCTTTTTCCCGAACAGTTCAGGTGTTCGTCCAATCATAAGACCTACGAGAAACATTGTGAGTATTGCATAAAATATTAACCCCACAAAGCCGACGCCTACACCTCCGAAAATCACTTCACCGATAGCGATATTAAATATAAGTACAAGTCCTGTTAACGGCATAAAACTGTCGTGCATTGAATTAACTGCCCCGCAAGAAGTAGAAGTCGTTGAATGAGCAAAAACTACCGAAGCTAACTCTCCGAATCTGACTTCTTTCCCTTCCATATTCATTCCGTTTTTTACACCAAGTTTTGCGAGCAAAGGATTGCCGTGAAGTTCAGCGTATACTGCTATGCTCAAACCAAGCAGATATACTATCATTATTGAAGCAAATATAACCCACCCCTGTTTCCTGTTTTTTATCATTGCCCCGAACATAAAAGGAAACCCTCCGGCTATTATCATAAATCCAAGTATTTCCAGAAAATCGGTAAAAGGCGTAGGGTTCTCGTAAGGATGCGATGAGCTTGCATTAAAAAAACCACCACCGTTAGTTCCTAATATTTTAATCGCTTCCTGTGATGCTACAGGTCCCTGGGCGATAACCTGTTCCTGTCCCTGTAAAGTTTTTGCTTTGGTGTACGGATTAAAGTTTTGAATTACTCCGTTACAAACAAGTACTATTGAAAATATTATTGCTAAAGGCAGTAAAAGATAAAGTATGGAACGGGTCATATCAACCCAGAAATTCCCTATTTTATTTATGGATTGTTTGACAAAACCTCTTATTAAAGCTACCCCGACTGCTATGCCTGTTGCAGCAGAGAGGAAATTCTGCACGGTAAGCCCAAACATTTGTGTGAAATAACTCATCGTTGATTCGCCGCCGTAAGCCTGCCAGTTTGTGTTTGTAACGAATGATATGGCAGTATTTAAAGCAGTATCCCATCTTACTGCGCCAAACTTCTGAGGATTAAATGGAAGTAAATACTGAATACGCTGAAGCAGGAAAAGTACTAATATTCCGATTACGTTAAAAAGGATAAGAGCAAGTAAATAAGTTTTCCAGTCTGTTTCATTATCCGGGTTAACACCTAAAAATTTATATATAATTTTTTCTGCCGGGTTTAAAATAGGTGATAGTATGGTTTTCTGACCATTGAAAACCTTTACCATATACTCGCCCATTACAACGGAAAATAGTGTTAGAAAAAATAGGAATACTACTATTTGAAATAACAACATACTGTTGTTTCAAAAAGCATAATGGAGTTTATTTTTGAAGGAACAACGATTAACGTCCTAAAGTTTTCTCCCATATGCCTACGAGGTTAGCTGACGGGCTCGGAGTTGGAAGTCTCCTACTCTGAACCATTACGGTTCAGAGATACGCCCCTACAACCTGCATCCCCCGCATCTATATTATTTTATATAGATTTAGACCTCTTAGGTGGCTACCTTATATCAATGTTAAAAAAAGTCAATAAAATAATGATATTTTGTAGGTTTTTTGCCCAGTTTCGGGTGGATTATTCAAAACTTAACCACAGAACATATAGAGAAGGTTTTTCACCGCAGAGACGCAAAGTACGCAGAGAAAAACGGAAAATAGAATTTTTTGAGTTAAAAAATTAACAGATAAAAGAAGAGTTTTACAGAAGAGGACACAGAGAGAAAAATGAGGAT
Source organism: bacterium (assembly GCA_041649255.1). Lineage (NCBI taxonomy): Bacteria > bacterium. The sequence continues at coordinate 97,119 of JBAZNK010000006.1, read as the reverse complement.
TATATCCACTAATCCGGCAAAAGATTCCGGACTATAGTGAACACGAATAAACGCGAATTATGGATAGACAGAAAAAGTTAATATGATAATCTTGCAAAACAAATAGAAATAGACCTCCAAGTATAGATGTCTATTAATCTTTTCTCCGTGTGCTCTGTCTTCTCTGCGTTCTCAGCGTCTCTTTGTTCTGTGGAAATCTTGTATAAATCTTTTTCTGTTTTTTTATATTATTTGTTTTAATATTGTGTGAATCTGTGAAATCTTGTGGTTACAATTTTGTATTTCTGTAGTTTGGTTACTTTTTTAACAACTTTCCTCTTGTCCATACGATTCTGTAAATTGCCGTCAAGATTGTCGTAATCATCAAAAACCACAGGAAATAAATAAATATTGCCGGTCCGAAGAAGCTGCCAATTATGATTATCGGAATTCTAATACCTCTATCGGCGAGTCCTCCTTTACACTCTTGTCCAAGACTTTCTGCTCTTGCCCTTGCATAAGGCACTATAGATGAACTTCCAATGGTTAAGATTGTTATAATGCATGTTGATATATCATTCCCTTTCATATACCACAAGAACATCCCGAACAAGATTACGAAATCCGACACCCTGTCAAGACAGGAATCAAGAAATGCTCCGGCTTTAGAGACTTTGTTTGTGATTCGAGCAACTTCCCCGTCAAGCATATCAAATATCCCGCCTACGAGTAAAATAATACCTGCTATCCAGAAAGTTCCGTTGCTGTAATAAACGCCGGATATACAGGTTATGATGAAGCCGATGATTGTTAGAAAATCAGGGCTTAATCCGGATAAGCCTTTGGCAACGGGAGATAAAAGTTTACGTACTTTTAATTTTATTGAATCCATTATTTGTTATCTGCTTCAAGTTACAAAAAGACTATAGAATATAAAAATAAAAATGTCAAAGAATAAAAGAACAGAATAGTAACCACAAGATTTCCAGCAGAGCAGGATAAGTTGGTCTAATGTTCCTTACGGAACAAAGTCCAACTAATCACACGATTAACACGAGAAAAGAAGAACAGAAAATAGAAATTTTTAACAGGGATTTTAAGAGATTGTATGAGATTCTTTATTTTATAACTGTAAGTTTTTTTGTTATCTTAGAAGTGCCGGTGGAAAGGGTTAGAAAATAGACTCCTGTTTTCAGGTCGTTTGCGTTGAGAGTTGTGGTATAAGTACCTGCAGGTTTTGATTCATTGATTAATGTTTTAACGCAACGGCCGGAAAGGTCGTAAATAGTTAATAGTGTATTAGTATAATAGTTATTCCCTCCTACGGCGGGCAGGCGGGAAGAGGAATTCGGAGGGATGGAATAAGTTATTACTGTTGATTTGATAAAAGGGTTTTCCCGAAATTGGAGCGTAGCGACATCCCGCCCTGGCGGGACCGAAATTGACGATTCTTCTATTCCTATAGTATTATATACTGCAATACCACCAACATAAGCAACAATCCATTTATTATTTCCTTCTACTGCAAGAGCAACAACACTATTATCAGACAACCCAGAATTTGAGGTATTGAAGACAGTCCAGTTAGTACCATCGTACTTCACAAGTCCACCCCAAACACCAATCCATTTATTATTCCCCTCTATTGCAATAGCACGGACTTGATTAGAAGGCAAAGCGGAATTTGAGTGGTTAAAAACCGTCCAGGTAGTGTCGTCGTATTTCGCAAGACCACCATTCAAAGTGCCAATCCATTTGTTATTTCCTTCTATTACAATAGTAGTGACCCAATTATGAGGCAACCCGGAATTTGAGGTATTGAAGACTGTCCAATTAGTTCCATCAAACTTCGCAAGTCCCCCACCACCAGAGTAACCACCAGTGCCAATCCAAATATTACTTCCATCTATTGCAATAGTATTAATAGTATTATGAGGCAACCCGGAATTTGAGGTATCATACACGGTCCAGTTAGTGCCATCGAACTTCGCAAGCCCTCCTTTACCATGAATATCCAAAATACCAACCCAGATATTATTTCCATCTATTGCAAGAGCATTGACATAGTCATCAGGCAAACCTGAATTTGAGGGATTAAATATAGTCCAGTTAGTATCATCAAATTTCGCAAGGCCGCCACCGTCAGTGCCAATCCATTTATTATTCCCTTCTATTGCAATAGCACAGGCACCACTAGAAGGCAATCCTGAATTCCATATATTAAATACAGTCCAGTTAGTACCGTCAAATTTTGCAAGACCATCAGTAGTGCCAATCCATTTATTGCTCCCTTCTATTGTAATAGTATTCGCTAAGTAACAAGGAACCCCTGAATTTGAGGGGTTGAATATAATCCAGTTAGTGCCGTCAAATTTCGCAAGTCCATCTCCGTCAGTGCCAACCCATTTATTATTCCCTTCTATCATAAGTGCGTTGATATTATTAGAAGATAAACCAGAATTTGAGGTGTTAAAGACAGTCCAGTTAGTATCGTCAAATTTTGCAAGACCATTACAAGTGCCAATCCATTTATCACTTCCTTCTATTGCAATAGCCTCAACCCAGTAAGTAGGCAAACCGGAATTTGATGGAGTATAGACAGTCCAATTAGTGCCATCAAACTTTGCAAGGCCACAAGAAGTGCCAATCCAGATATTACTATCTTCTATTGCAAGAGACCAGACCCAGTTAGCAGGCAACCCGGAATTTGACGTGTCATATACTGTCCAGTTCGTACCATCAAACTTCGCAATCCCACTATCGTTAGTGCCAATCCATATATTATTGTTTCCTTCTATTGAAAGAACATTGATCTGGTTAGATTGCAAACCAGAATTTGATGTATCCCACACAGTCCAGTTAGTCCCGTCAAATTTCGCAAGACCATCAGTGCCAATCCAGATATTACTATCTTCTATTGCAAGAGAAGAGACATGGTTGCCAGGCAATCCAGAATTACTTTTATTATAGACAGTCCAATTAGTGCCATCAAACTTTACTAGGGCACCATAATCACTCCCCATAGCACCAATCCAGATATTATTTCCTTGTATTGCAAGAGCAGTAACCATGTTATAAGGCAACCCGGAATTTGCATGATTGTAAAATATCATTTCATTATTGCTTTTATTCATTTTTACGAGTCCACCATAAGTACCAATCCATAGTTCATTGCCGTTATCAGCAATAGCCGTGATCAATTGTCCGTTAGTATAATTTGTCCAGCCGGGGTGCTGAGCATTCGTAATTGCGGTAATAAAAAGAAAAAACATTATTACTTTTAATTTTCCTCCGCCAGAGGCGGATTTCCAACCAAATAATTTTGGATAAAAATCTCTCCCGCAACAAACTCGGGACAAACAATCCCTAATTAAACATAAGGGCTTGTAAGTAATGGCTGATTCCAAAGAGCTTTTAATTGCTTCGCTCAACATTTTGTTACCCCCACTTACAGAAAAAATATATATTAAGCTTACTTTTAGATATTTAAGAGGGAAATTAGAAAAGTCAAGGGGAAAAGTAGATGGGCGTTAATTCATGGTTTCAATTTGTAATAATCCTGTTAATCCTGTCCAAATTGCCTCTATTCTGTTGTCTTTTCTTTGTCTGTTTCTTGCGCAAATCGTGTGAAATCTCGTGGTTCCAATCTGTAATCTTTCGACCTTCTAAAAACGCTTGACTTTTTGAGTTTCTTTATTAAACCATAATTATTATGGAAAAACTAATATTCGGTATTTCAGGAGTAAGAGGAATTTTCGGCTCGTCTCTTACTGAAGAAGTAGGGGAGAGACTCGGAAAAGCTTTCGGGAGTTTCGTTAAAAACGAAAAGGGTAAGAAGATTGTCGTCGGAAGGGACTTGAGAAAAAGTGGCGAATTAGTTAAATCATCTTTTATAAAAGGAATAATAAGTACAGGTTGCGATGTGATTGACCTTGGCTGCTGTGCTACGCCTACTTTGCTGTTTAATATTCAAGCGCTTAAAGTAGATGGCGGGGCAGTTGTCACGGCTTCTCATAACCCTGAAGAATGGAACGGAGTCAAGTTTGCCGGTTCAAACGGATGTTTCCTTAATGCGGAAAATGTAGAAAAAGTTTATAATTTCTATAATAAAGACATATCCGAAAGTTCACAAACAGGAAAAATTATTACCGACAGCGAAGGCACGAAAAGACATAGTTCTGCTGTAATTAGTAAGATAGATAAAGATAATATAAGTAAAAAACATTTTAATATTGTTTTCGACGGGTGCAGGGGAGTTTTGAAAGAAGAAGGAAAACTTTTCCTTGAATCAATAGGGTGTAACGTTATAGAAGAAAACCCCGAAAGGAAACTTGAGCCTCTTGCTGAAAACCTGACGGGACTGGCAGAAAGAGTAAAAAAAGAAAAAGCGGATGCGGGTTTTGCCGTTGACCCTGATGGAGACAGGTTGTCTATCGTTAATGAAAAAGGAAAAGCAATAGGTGAAGAATATACGTTGGCGCTTGTAGGGAACTGGTTGCTTAAAAAAAGAAAGGGAATCGTAGTAACGAACCTTTCTACTTCAAAAATGATAGAAGACATTGCTCTTCAGAACGGGAATACCCTTTTACGGACAAAAGTAGGCGAGATTAATGTCGTTGAAGGAATGAAAAAAATCGGGGCGATTCTGGGCGGGGAAGGCAACGGCGGAATTATAGACCCTGAAATTCAATATACAAGAGACGCAATAGTCGGAATGGGAAGGATATTAGAATGTCTTGCATCTACGGGGGAAACGTTGAGTGCTCTTGCAGAAACAATTCCCGAATATTATATGAAAAAAGATAAGATAATTATAGATGATAAAACTTCCATAGCTCAGCTTTTATCGTCTCTTCCGTTTCCCAAAGAAAAGGAAAATACGGAAGACGGGATAAGAATTGACTTCCGTGATGGCTGGGCTCATATCAGAAAATCCAATACCGAACCCATAGTCAGGATTATATACGAAGGGAAAAGTGAAGCCATAATGCATAAATTAGACGAATGGGTCGCCGTTTTGAAATCTAAGAATATATAAATATAGAAAAAAGTTGACTGAAGTAACTTTATAATTAATATACCACCAATGTTGATACTTTTTATGTTACTTTCATATACTCTGCCTTCTTACGAAGAGCTTGTCTATAGCGTCAAGTATGGGGTAATGACTGCAGGAGAGTTAAGGCTTGAATATAAACAGGATTCTTTAAAAGGTAATTACGTAAGATGCGAGGAAAGAACGAATGGAGTTATGGGTTTTATATTTAGTATTGAAGATTGGTATGAATCTTTTTCGGACAGTAATTTTACGACTCAAAGATTTGAAAAAGACATTAAAGAAGGAAATTATAAAAAACATCTCTCTGTGGTTATAGAAAATGGACAGGCTACTTACCAGGATGGCAAGGTAGTTCCCGTAGTTGACTCCGCAAAAGATATTATAAATATATGGTATTGGCTGAGAACGCAGGAACTTGTTCCCGGTGATACTATTACCGTGGCATTACATGCGGATAAGAAAAATCATAAAGTGAAAACCGTTATAAGAGAAGAAAAGGTAAATGGCAGGAACTGTATAGCGGTAGTTCCGAATCTTACAGGAATAAAAACATTCGGCTCGAAAGGCGGGATTGTTATGTATTATGACGAAGATAGAACCCCTGTTAAATTTACGGTTAAATTCAAATGGGGTGATTTGGAAGTCGAACTTAAAAGAAGAAGTGCAAATTAAGGGGGAAAAATGAAATACCTACATAAACCTGTTTATGCAACTGCCGGATATAATACAATTGCTTTTGGCACAGGAAGAAAAGAATTTAGTCCTAAAGCCTCAAGACCCGGTCTTGAACAGTATATTATGGAAGCCGGAAAAGGGACAATATCTCAAATAAACGACCCTTCTAATATTGACGAAGGCGTTATTTCAAATTTTATGATGGCGCGTTTTAATCATCAGAGCAACCGTCCCGGATTTTTTCCTATGATTCATCCGTCATTAAAATATAAACCCGCAACCGGAGTTGAAGGCGCTTGTGGATCCGGAGGTTTGGGACTTACGTTAGCTGCAAAAGCCGTATTAGCAGGAGTTTCGGATGTTGTTATGGCACTTGGAGTGGAAGTCCAGAATACCGTTAAAGCCGTTTATGGTGCGGATTTTTTGGCAGGAGCTGCTCATTATAACTCTGAAAGGAAAGAAGGACATGCTTTTTTCTTCCCTGCGGAATTTTCTAAACGTGCAGGTAAATACTTTGAAAAATTCGGCAAAGAAAAATCACGCGAAGCTATGGCTTTATGGTATGCTCAGGCAATTGAAAATGCCCGTAAAAATCCTAAAGCTCAGGAACATCATAATGCTATAAAGGATTTGTTTAAAGCCGGTATGACTCCACCAAACCCGGTTGCTTTTTGTGAACATATAAATATATTCGACTGCTCGAAAGTTTCTGACGGGGCATCTTCCATTATATTTGCAAGCGAAGAAGGATTGAAAAAATTGGGAGTATCCAAAAAAGATGCGGTAGAAGTTATGGGATGGGGGCAATGCGAAGACGATATAACTACTCCTCCACCGGACCTTACAAAATTCAAAACCACCGAACAAGCGGCAAATCTGGCATATGAAAGAGCAGGTATTTCCTTTAAGGATATAGGACTTCTGGAAGTCCACGATTGCTTTACAATTAGTGGATTAATATCTATGGAAGCTGTTGGAGCAACTAAATACGGAGAAAGTGCCGATTTTGTAAAAGCAGGAAAAACTCGTATAAACGGAGAATTGCCTACTAATACTACGGGTGGACTTATTGGATATGGACATCCTGTAGGTGCTTCCGGTGTGAGACAGGCTGTTGATATACTTCATCAATTAACCGGAAAAGCCGGCGATTGTCAGACAAAATTTAATCCTACAAAACCTTACGGATTAATGGTTTCTATGGGTGGAAATGATAAAACGGTCATAGCAATGGTATTCAAAAAAGCAGATTGAAAAATTGTTTTTTACTTGACACTAAAGAGTTTTATAATAGTATGAACATACTTTTTTTATAAAGCAAGGAGCTCATAATGAATCTATTATTTTATGTACTTTTAAACACTCAACTTTATACTTCCCCTTTAGAACCTAAAGTTTCCCGGGGATTTTCAGAATGGCTATCTACCAAATCTCAGGATACTAAAGTAAAGGTATGGGTTTTTTATACGGATAAAGGTATAAAAGAAGAAACGGAATATAAAAAAACTATTACAAAGATTGAAACAGCGCTTTCTCCAAAAGTAAGGGCAAATAGACTCACAGTAAGGAAACCGGATATGTTGTGTGATTTTACGGATATCCCTGTTTATAAACCTTATATGGATGAACTGAAAACAATGGGGGGTAATGTAAGAGTTACTTCCAAATGGTTAAATGCATCTACTATTATAATTCCTGTAAAGTTGTTATCTGAAATAGCTAAAAAACCGTATGTTTATAAAATAGAACCTGTCAGGACATTACAGAGTAGTACGGGAACATATGTTTCTGTTAAGAGTGGTACTGGAATAGATTACGGAAGTTCGAAAAAACAACTTGAGCAATTGAATTTGATAAAAGCTCATAATTCGGGTTATACGGGAACAGGAGTTATTTTGGGGATACTTGATACGGGATTTGAATGGCGTAAAAATGAAATACTTGAAGGTATTAATGTAATAGCAGAACGCGATTTTATAGGTAAAGATGATACTACGTCTTATCAGGAAAATCAGATAGATAGCTTGTGGGATGGTGTAAACACTATTATTTATCGCGAAGAAAGTCCATATGGGCAGAAACAGATAGTGCATGGAACTGCTATGTTGTCTTTGCTGGGGGGGAGAGCTTCAAATAGATGTATTGGTGCGGCTTTTGGCGCATCATTTGCACTTGCTAAAACAGAACTTTTATACTCAACTCAAGAAGGTTTTGATTATATAGCTGAAGAAGATTGGTGGATTGCAGGAGCGGAATGGCTCGTGGATAGTGTAGGCGTGAGTATCATATCCAGTTCTCTTGGTTATAGAAGATGGATAAATCCCGGACAGACACCTGCTTATGCTTTTGATTCTCTTGATGGGAAACATTATCCTCTGGATGTATGTGCAAGCCAGTTATGGAATAAAGGAGTTTTGTTGGTAACGGCTATGGGTAATTATTATGTTTCAGGGCCATTGGCAGAGACAGCAGATACTTCTATTGTATCGCCAGCTTCTGCGGATTCTATCCTTGCAGTAGGAGGAGTTGATACGCTTGGAAAATGGGTTCATATGGATAACGGAACAAGTCCGATTACAGGTTCCAGTATAGGCCCAAGAGGTGATGGTGTTATGAAACCTGAGGTATGTGGTCCGTGGGCAGGTAATTATGCTATGCCAGAACCTTTTTCTTATCCCGATTATGATTCTATAGTTGACTACAATGGACGCGGAACATCTGATGCTACAGCTCTTGTTGCAGGTGTTTGTGCTTGCGTCAAACAGGCCTATCCTGATTGGGGACCGATGAAAATAAGAGAAGTGATTATGAAAACTGCAAGTAAAGCTGCTTCGCCAAATGATACTTTAGGATATGGTATAGTAAATGCTTATGATGCAATTAATTATGAGACTCCCAAACCACCGGTATTGCCTCTTAATAAAAATGAAATTTTGATGTTTTCTCCTGCTCCATATAGAGTATCTACGGGAGAAAAACTTCTGATTCATTATCAACTTATTAATGCTTCCTGCCCGCATATTTGGATATATACGGTGTCTGGTAAGAAAATATGGGATAAGGGATCTGATTTAAAAGGAATGGGGAAACATACTGAAGAATGGGATGGAAAAACAAATAACGGAGAAAGGGTTAGCAGTGGAGTATATGTCTGTATTTTAACAACTACTGACGTTGAAGATAAAGATGTGAAAAAATTTGTCGTGATTAAGTAATGATTCCCCGATAGCTCAATCGGCAGAGCGGCTGGCTGTTAACCAGTAGGTTGTAGGTTCGAGTCCTACTCGGGGAGTAAAATTTTGGGGAGATATTTTATCTTTCCAAAATTTTTGCTTTTCATCGCTAACGAGAACCTAATTTGCAATCTGCGAATAGTCAATATGAATAACTCAAACAAAACATCAAGTCAAATCCGGAAAATAAAAAAAGCTTACGATGCTTCGGTTGACCGTTATAATAGCCATATTGAAGATGAAAGCTTATTGCCCGAAGAGTTTAAAGATTCCGAAAGATATAAAAAACTAAAGAAAACTTTACAATCCGTTTCTTTTGATAGTGACAATCCTGAGATAAAAAAATATTTAAACCCGAAAAGTAATATGAATTTCCTGGATGTAGGTTCCTGTGCCAATCTCGTAGTTACACAATTACATCACTGGCCATCAACTTATTATGGCATAGACATCAGTCCAAAGCTAATACAAGTTACCAGGAATTATGTTTTAAGAAATAATATTAAAAAAGTCGGCGGATTGTATGTTACGGAAGTGGCAAAAATGCCGTTCGAAAATAATTTTTTTAATATTTGCGCAGTTATTGGTGTTTTGGAATATTTTGATATTGAATACATCAAGAAGTCATTTAAAGAACTTCATCGAGTTCTGAAGTCTGATGCGAAAATGGTCATTGATATGCCAAATCAAAATCATCCTGATGTTAACACAATGATTGAGTTGGAAGAATACTTGGGTAGACCTCGACATAAACTTCCTACAAATAGACAATTTGAAGAAGAATTGAAGAAATTATTTTTAATCGAAAGAGTTGATGACTCAAAAATAATGAAGGCGTATTTTGTTCGAGCTAAAAAGAAATAAAAAATTATCACAACAAACGGAGGCATAATGAAAGATAGCAAATTGAGTAACGGACTAAAACTAATAATAAGCATAATCGTTTGTCAACTTGCAGGTGTTATCGGTGCAATTTTTACAACCCCCTCAATATCAACATGGTACAGAACTCTGGAAAAACCATCGTTTAATCCACCGAATTGGGTTTTTGGCCCGGTATGGACAACGCTTTTTTTGCTTATGGGAATATCGGCATTCCTTATATGGCGTGAAGGAATAAAAAAATCACAGGTCAGAATTGCACTCGGTATTTTCATTACACAACTGCTTCTTAATATTCTATGGTCTGTTTTATTCTTCGGTCTGAAACTTCCAATTGCAGGGTTTTTTGAGATTATATTATTGTGGTTTGCAATTTTGCTGACAATACTGAGTTTTTTCAAAATTTCAATTCCGGCGGGGATACTTCTAATACCCTATATCCTTTGGGTAAGTCTTGCATCCGTTCTGAATTTTGCACTCTGGAGACTTAACTCTTAGAAGAAATCTTGAGAAAGTAATAGAAATTGTTTCTACTTATTGCAATGCTGCAGAATCTTTTTAATTGCCGCTACAATATCCTCTAAATCTTTTTTGTTTCCAAGCAAAACATAATGTGGCAACCAGACTGCTTCTTTACAGGCTTGTTCACACGCAGGTAAATGGATTTGAGAATACCGCAGACTAAAGTCTGCGGCTACCGGTTTCTCCCCAATTTTGGAGTTGAATGCAGGTTGACGGGTAAGAGGCATTATGTATCCGCCTGATGCAGGAATACCTTCTTCGTTTAATGCTTTTATAAATTTATCTCTGGACATACCATTAAAATGCTTTGATTTATATTTAAATATGTATAGATGATAGGGATGAATAGTTACGTTTTTATCTCTTGCGATAGGCTCAATCCCCTTAATTTGTTTCAACTTTTCTGTAAGCAGTTTGGCGTTTTTTTCTCTTATTTCATTATGCTTTTTAACGCGGGTAAGTTGCGCTAATAGTATAGCAGCCTGGAATTCCGTTAGCCTGCTGTTTCCGCCTAAAGCATAATGCATATACCACGGCTCGCCTTCTTTCCTGCCGCAGTTTACAAGAGATTTACACTTTTTTGCGAGAGTTTCATTATTAGTAAGAATTATTCCACCTTCCCCACATGTCATATTTTTGCTGGACTGGAAACTAAAAATACTTATATCTCCGATTGTGCCGACTTTCTTTTTCTTATATTCTGCACCATGTGCCTGAGCAGCATCTTCTAAAACGGCTAAATGATGTTTTTTGGCGATTTTTAGGATGCTATCCATATCTGCCGGCATCCCACCAAAATAAACGGGAATAATCGCTTTAGTTTTTTTCGTAATTACTTTTTCTATTTCAATAGGGGATATGTTATAAGAGTTGCTTTCAATATCAACGAAAACCGGTATAGCGCCGATTTCTGCTACTGCATAAGCTGTCGCTATAAAAGTATATCCGGGAACGATTACTTCATCGCCGGGTTTAATTCCTAATGCTTTTAGAGCAATCTCAAGCGCTTTCGTCCCGCTGTTAACGCATATTCCAAACTTCGCATCGTGAAATTTGGCAAACTTCTTTTCAAACTCGTTTACCCTGTCTCCGTCAATACATCCCCATTTGTTGCTTTTAAGTGTATCCTCAAGAGCTTTTTGCTCAAGCTTATCATACACAGGCCACGAGGGAAAGATTTTTGTTTTTTTCGATGTTAAATGTTTCATTCGTTAAATACGCAAGCTGAAGCTTGCGGCTACCTATTATGTAGGGGCGTATTGCAATACGCCCCTACATAAATTATTTTCTATTCTAACGGCAACAGCGACAATGCGCTGAAATCAAAAGCTTTAATGTTTATTTTATTATTACTCAATTCTTTTCCTGTTCCACTCTTAATGACTTTTTCATCCCTCATATTTACAAGTTTATATTTTTTGTCGGCTTGCATTGTCAAGGGAAGCAATGTCATTTCTACCGGTTTATCGGTATGGTTAATCATTGCCACTCTTGATTCGTTCGGTAAAGTAGCCATTGCAAAATCCATATCTTTATTCCCGCCTAATATGTCAAAAGGTCGTGCATTGCCGTTTTGTTTCAATGCGTAATCAAAAATATCTCTTACTAAATCCGGCATTACTTCGGATGCCTGGGTAAGACTCAATGCTATTGTAAACACTTTACCTTTGCCGAAATTGTTAAGCATAACTGCAGAACTTCCGTCTTCAAAAACGGCTATCGGTTTAGCAGTTGTCGGTGTCCAGGACGGGGAATTTAGAATTTCAGGAGTGATAGTTGTCAATACGGAATCTCCATTTTTAAGGGTTACGATAGCTTTTGAAGATGATGAAAATAATAAAGATGGGTCAAGCGCATTTTCTCCCGCTTTTATCCTGTTCGCCAATGTTTCTTTCATAATTATGTCTGAATGGTTGGTTAGTTTATTCTCGTTACCTCCGCAAAGGTCTTTCCGAACAAATCTGTCTCCATAAGGAATGTTATGACCGAAGAGTATGACTATCCCACCTTCTTCAATAAATCTCTTCAATAAAATACTGTCCGTTTCCTGCATTCCCGAAACATCCGGTAACACAACTACGAATTTGTTTTTCAAAAGATAATCTAATTGTACCGTATTCAGGTTCATTGGATAGAATGGAGGAATTTCTTCGCCCACGGGTGGAATAAAAGGTATAATGTCAAAAGGAATCCCGAGAGAACGAAGAGCTCCGAATGCCGGTAAAAATGCCTCTCTCCAGTAATGGACACAAAAATCCGTATAAGGATAATAAAAGACGATAGGATTTTTTTTGATATTTGCTATTTTAGAGAAAATCAAGTCGAAATCTTTATATCCTTGTGCCGTAACTTTTATATCTTCTTTTGCCTCTTTTAATCCATCTTTCATATAATTAAATAAATCGTGATACGTGAAGATGGTAATCCCGTCTGTTCCGTAAATGGTAGCAGCGCTCCAGATTTGGGTTATCATGTCTTCTTTGGGTGCAAGATATTTACCTGCTACTGCTTTTTCCGCGGGACCGAATATTTCAAAATGACAGAGCGTAATTTTATTTTTTATTAAATTTGCGCCGTTTGAAAGACAAGTGTTATCTCTTGTGCGGTTAATAGGGAAACAAAGTCTGTTGTCCGTTCGGTAAGATGCCATTACCTGCCCCTGGTAAATAACGACGTCAAGGTTATCTATTGCCGCAAGGTATCCTGCAAGAACCGCATCATTTACATAAGGCGCGCAACCCGTTAATAAAGTAGGTTCAACGGATTTTACGTAATCACAAAATTGTCTCACAAGCAGTGCTAAATCAAGTCCCGAACCTTCCTGTAAACAGTAGAATCCGGCAAAAGACGGATGTTTTGCGTATAGTACCCAGAGTTCGGATATGATTTTCTGCATATTGGCAAACATTTCGGAATAAGGCATTGGACGGCTGAAATCCCATGATATTGAGATTAAAACGGGATAACCTTCCTTATCGCACAAATCAAGAAACATCCCGAGGTAGTCTTCCTTGGAAGATAATTTACAGACTTTGGAAGGATACATAGCCTGTTTTCCGTTAATGATATAGTGCGCAACCATAAAATTACCGCCTATACTTGAAAATCCGTTCAGGTATTCGCTCATATAAGCTTTGGTGTTTTTCTCGGGAACACGTCCTCCTACGATAAAGAAATCTCCTACAATATATCCTGTTATAAAGTGAGCTTTACCTAATAATTTTTTGTCAACGGAAGAATAAACCGTTACATTCCATAAACCTTTACTACTTTCACTTGTCTGTATGGATGCTTCGTATCCCCCTGTTGATTTTGAGAATTCTATTCTTTTTACTCCGTATCCCGGTTCTAGTACGTCTGCGTAAACTTGGGTGCCTTCAGTTAACTCGCCTGTTACTTCTATTTTTACTTTTTCTCCCGGTTTCGGACGTAATTTATCTACGGATATACTAACAGAAGCAAAACTGTTACTTATACATAAGAAAAACAAAGCACTGATGAAAAAAACTTTTCTCATTTCTCCCCCTATATTTTTTATCTAACGACTGTAATATTAAAATCAAAAGTGTCAAATGTTTTTTATGGGATTTAAAATCATTACCAAAAATGAAAATATATGTCTCCCGTTTGTTTATATTAGTTGTGTTTAGTATCCAGAGAATTTGTAGTGTTGACAAATTATTAAATTCGCATTATGAATAAAAATGATAAATATTTTAATGCCAATTAAAATTAAGGAGGATGTTATGAAAAAAATTATATTTCTTCTTCTGATGTTACCGATTTCCGCATTTGCTACGTTTCCCGAAGGACATGAAATTATGGGATTGGGACCTGAAAATACATATCCCATAGTTCCGACAGTGAATGGTGGAAATACTTTTTATTTTCCTGAAGATGCAGATATGATGAGCGGATATGTTTCGTTAATAAAATCATTAGGTGTAAAATATTGTGGTGCTCAGGAGCCGATGCGTTTGGATGAAGACCCTCCTTATTTTGCAAAAGGAGTGTATCAAAGATTGCCTTCACTTGGGGATTCTGGGACGGAAATAGACCTTGATAACAAAAAAATATCTTATGGCCCCGGGAGTTATGCTGATACGATATGGTCACATTGTTGTTACAGACCTGTTTGGAGAAATTTCCTTATTAATTGTATGAAAAGAGCTATAGATGCAGGTTCGGAAGTCGGGGTCTATGATATTGCTCTATTAACTGCTAGTGCTCCTCAATGTTTCTGCCCCCAACACAATGCCGGATTTAAAAACTGGCTTGATAGTAAATATGATTCACTTGAACTTGCAGGTATGGGAATACATAACATAAATACTTTTGACTATGCGGATGCTCTCAGGGACAGCGGCTGGACTGCAAATACTTTTAGAAATGAAATTACGAACAACGGCGGAGAAGGTATATGGTTATGGGATGAATGGCAGCCGTTCAATTATTTTACGATTCAGGATTTCTGGAATTCTCTTTCAAGTTCATTGAAAAATTATTCTGACAGTGTATACGGAAGAACTTTTTACATTACCGGTAATGCATGGGTACAGGATGCCCGTATGTGTCTTATAGACTCTTATATGGATTATGTCTCGTATGAATTTTTCTTTGAGTCCGACTATCCTGTTGAAGCCAATGCGGCGTGGACTTATAAAACTACTCTCAGCAGGGGAAAAAGAGGAGATATCTGGAATAAGCCGACTACTAATGATAATACCGATTTCGCTCCATTATTTATGGCCGAAGCTTACGCTAACGGTGGATTTTATACCGCGGGAGATAATCCTAACCAGAGACATATAGCTACAAAATTAGAACCCATTTTGCAAATGGTAGCTTCCCAACCTTCACTCTTTGATGTTGATGAATACGGTGATTTTGGACTAATATATTCTTTGTCATCATGGAGGCATACTGCTTCGGATTCAAAAGCTTCTTATGAGGGCGCTCATCGTTTATTACAGGATGCTCATATACCTTATGATGTGATATTCGGGGGAGATAATGATTGGGCGGTTGATAGTTTTGCGCAGGGGAAACTTAATAAATACAGAGCCGTTGTGCTTCCAAGAACGGAGTGTTTGAGCAATGCCCAGATAAATATGCTGCTCGCATATTGTAATGCGGGTGGAATTCTCATAGGTATAGGCAATGTCGGGACGAAAAATGAAAATGGAACTTCCGTTACAAGAACTTCATGGCAAAACTTATTCAATGGCAAGATTGTTAATTATGGCTCGGGGAAAGTTATATCCTGGAAAAGTGACATTACTTATGGTTATGAAACGGATACAACTGGCAGAGGGGCTGTATGCAGTAACTTTATTGTAAGAACTGATTCTCTGATGGAAAGATTGGTGTGTACTAATTATTCTTCTTTAGTGCACTTAACAAGATTGGTAAAATCAACGGATTCTTCACAGATAATACATCTTTTGAATTATAACTATAATACAAGTGACAGCAGTATTATTGCCCGGACAAATGATACTCTGGATATTAAAATTCCTGCTTCTATGAAAAAAGATTCTCTTTACGTTCTATTTTATACACCGAGTTTAAATGCCCCGAGAGAACAATCTCTTAATTATACGAAAAGCAGTGGAAGAGTGAAGTTTTGTATCCCAAGACTTGATATATGGGGAATAGTAAAAATAGGTCGTCTTTCAAGTTACGAAGACTGGGTTGGCGTGCCTACACTCTTGCAACCGTCAGATTCATCCGGGGTTGCTTCAAATACGGTTACTCTTTATTGGTCAAAAACTGCAGGTGTCAGCGGAAGCTATAAATTGCTTCTTTCAAAATACAGTGATATGAGCGATACACTTTTTATTGATACTCTTTCGGATACTACTTCTCAGGTAGTCGTTCCTCGTGACGGAATGTATTACTGGAAAGTTGAAGCAATAAACAGTCAGGGGCGTAAAAGTGGATTGCAAGCGCATCCAAACTATTTTGTTTCTCATACCAACTCGGATGATATATGGGGAGAGGTCAAAGGACACTGGACAAAAAGTAAAAGGGATTATATTGTAGTCGGGGATATCTGGTTAAATAGGCTGGATAGTCTTTATATTGACCCGGGTGTTACGATAAAATTTGATGGAAATTATAAGTTTAAAATAAAAGGATACCTTGATGCTGTTGGCACAGAAGATGAACGAATTCTATTTACAAGAAACAGGATTTCCGAAGATTCAAGATGGGGAGGACTCAGGTTTGATGCAACAGAGGCTGCAGGACATCCGAGAGTAAAATATTGCACTATAGAATACGGAAGAGCAAGGGGAAGTTCACCTGACAGAAATGGCGGGGGTGTATATATGTATGGCTCTCCCGTATGGTTTGAAAATAATATAATAAGATTTAATAAGGCAGAAGGTGACGGTGGCGGGATATGTTTTGCTTCAAGTTATCCCAATTCGTTCCTGAAAAATCAGGTATATGGTAATGAAGCAGGCGGATACGGAGGAGGGGTTTATTGCTCGCAGGGTGGTCCTTACGATATTTATAATTCTACAATAGCAAATAATAAAGCGGGATTATATGGAGGAGTATACTCTTATGGGTATAGCATAAGCGCAAAGAATACGATTATTTATCACAATTCCCCGGGTTCTTTTTACTCGTCTTATCCCGATTCATTTACTTATTCCTGTGTTCAGGGAGGACTTATCGGGACAGGTAACATAGACCAGTTGCCTTTGTTTGCGGATACAGCAGACGGAGATTTTTCGCTTGTGGAAACGTCCCCGTGTGTAAATACCGGAGACCCTGATTTCTATCTTATAGACCCGGATGGAAGCAGAATAGATATGGGTGCGGTTCCTTTTAATTGGGGAAGAGCTACTTTTTTACCAACACTTTTGTCTCCTGCGGATTCTTGCCCGGCAAAAAATAATGTAAAATTCATATGGTCTTCTACTGTAAGTTCAAAAGGAAAATATACTTTTGAAATTGCGATGGATTCACTTTTTACAACCGGCATTACGTATGTAGCCATTAAAGATACTACTTTTACTCTTGCTATACCAACGAGCGGACTTTCTTATTGGCGAATTGAGGCTTTCGATTCCATTGCTAGCAAATGGGAAGTGCGTTCAGGTTATCAAGACCATCCTTTTAAGACGTTTATAGATACGTTAAAACCGGCTATTCCGAATTTAATACAACCGGTTAATAGGCTTTTCACAAAAGATACTACCCCGACTTTTGTATGGAGAAAAGTAAACAAGAAAAAATCATTATTGGATAAGGGGTTCGTATCTTCTGAAGAGGAGGCTTCTCCTTCAAACGATATTTTGCCGGTATCTTTATTTTCTAATTCCGCTCCTGTTTTGGCGTCTGTGCTCCCTGTTTCCCATTCCTTCGTTCCACTCAGGACGAATATTTGTCATTCTGAGCGAAGCGAAGAATCTCAACATATTATTCTAGGCAAACTCCGTGAAAAAACAATTCCTCTTAGACAATCGAGAACGTTTGTGACTCCAGTTCAAAACCCGACATTACCTTTAATTCAAAACAAGGGAACTACATATAAGCTGGAAATATCTCCTGATAGTTTGTTTATTTTAAATGTTAGAAGATATACAATAAGTGGCGATACAAACTTTACGATTCCCGATACTGTGGCGCTCAGGGATTCTTTATATTTCTGGAGAGTAGAGGGAATTGACGGTGCAGGGAATCATTCCGGGTTCCAGTTAGCACCTTTCAGGTTTACTATTGATAAAAAATCTCCTGTAGTTGCGATAATATTCCCGGATTCAGGAAGCCATCTTCTCCCTAATGACACTGCTAGAATAAGATGGACTGCAACGGATATTAATGGGATAGATTCTATTTCTATTTTGTTCTCTAAAGATAATAAGGTGACTTTTGATACTCTGATAAGGGGAATTAAAGACTCGTCCTCTTTCAAATGGACGACTCCGAATATAACTGCGGATAGCTGTTATATAATTGTAAAGGCTTATGACCGCGCACTTAATATCGGAGAAGATACGGGAGGACGCTTTAGAATTGGCGTAATAGGAGCGGAAGATAAGGATATTCCGGTTGTCCTTTATTTGAATTCACCTGTTCCTAACCCATCTTGCAAATATGCGGGCATTTCTTTTGGCATACCGGCAGCATCTGCAGATAAGCTTGTAAGCGTAAAGATATATAATATTTCCGGCGCTCTGGAAAAAGTAATCATAAATGACAACCTGAACCCCGGTAGATATGTTATGAAATGGGATAGAAAAGGAAAAAATAATATCCTTGTCGGTAATGGAATATATTTTATAGAAATGAAAGTAGAAGGTTTCAGAAAAGTAAGAAAATTAGTCTTAATCGGGAAATAGAGTATTTCTAACTCTAATTCTTGTGCCTTAGGGGATTATTTTTTATTGGGCTTTTGCATTTATTTTTGAAATTGTTATCTATATTTATGTATAATTTTTGTTCACCTATTATTCCTTTAGCATTTAGGTAAACAAGATACGCGCCTTCTGCAAGTGCTCCTCCAAGAAAAAAAGATAATTGCGCTCCTTCTTGACGTATTAGATGCTTAATTGGAATTAATATAGAATCTTCTTTTATTATACTGTCCTCAGGATATAAAAATAAATTTCCTATATAGTTAGAACAATTTTCATCTATGTTTATTATTATTTCAGGATAATTTACTCCACAGTCAATGTTTTTATCTTTATCTATGAATGAAATTTCACTTATTGAGTAAATTCCTGCCGGGATACAAAAACCAAAGTCTTTATTGGGGTTTAACAAAATACTTATTGTTTTTAATTTCGGATTTACAGTTGATTTTAGGGATATTGCAATAGAAAGAGCTTGTGAATACTCGTCAGGAATTGCTCCACTTATTACTTTTCCTGTCTCGTCAATAAATGTTTCTATCTCATTAAAAAGATAGTAATGAGGCTTAGGATCATAGAATGCTCCTTCTTTATCCGGGTCAAAGTTTACGCCTTTTTCATCATATGAAATTACCTTGCCTTTGATTACTATGAAGTTTCCATTTTCCCATAAAATTAATACAGGTTTTTCTCCTATCCATTTATCTTTGCAGGAATAATAGCCTTCAATACTGGTTAAGCAATCTTGTTTTTTAGAAAGAGGAATAACTTGAGACTTAGTGCAACTTAAAAACAAAGATGTAAATAGAAAAATTATACATACAGGTTTAATAGTTTTGAGCACAGTTACTCTTCTTTTCATTGAATTTAATATCCAAATTAATAGAAAAAATTACCAAGAAGTCAAGTTTATTTTCTTCTTCGAATAATATGTATAGCTAACGATTGATGTTTTCAGTAATTTTGTTGCTCAAATAAAATGTTTTTCAATCTTGAATATTAAAACTGTGCGGAGATAAACCAAATTTCTTCAAATCAATACAATTCTTCTTATCAAAAACTATCCCTTCTTTTTTCAACAATTTCATCTGAAGTTCGTATCCCTTTTTAGGTTTTAGAGATATGCTTCCTTTGCTGCTTACGACTCTATGCCAGGGGAGAGCATATTTCTTGGTAGAAGAATGTAGTATATAGGGAACCTGTCTCGCAGCACGGGAATTCCCTGCTACTAAAGCAACCTGTCCGTATGTAGCTACTTTGCCTTTTGGAATGTCTTTTATCGCTTTTATTACTCTTTGATAAAAAGATTTTTCTTCTGTTTCGAATAGTTCATTTAAATTTTGAATCATTATATTTAATATATTAGTAGAAGTTATAAAATCAAGCATTTTTATTGACTAATTGTAATTACAGAGTAGGTAGTATGCAGTAGATATTAGAAAGGAAACGGAAAAATAAGTTGCTATTATGAAAAAGCAAAACAACTATATTAGTCTTATGAATCGCTCAATCAGAGGAGTTTTTAATAATGCATTAAGAATTTCTCTAAAAAGACCTTCTATGCTTTATTTTGTTTTGCAAACTATTATACGGCAAAGGAAAGCAATAAAATTAAGATTATGTTGGGAAAATAAAGGGTTTCATATTCCTCCGGCTATTATTGCCAGTATTACGGGCAGATGCAACTTAAAATGTAAAGGCTGTTATGCAAAGATTAATTGCAAGCCTTCTACTAAAGAGATGACAACTGAACAGTGGAAAAAATTAATGGAACAGGCAAAAGAACTTGGGATATCAATTATACTGTTAGCGGGGGGTGAGCCTTTTATAAAAAAAGAAATATTAAATATTACAAAGCGTTTTCCTGAAATTATTTTCCCGGCATTTACTAATGGTCTTTTGCTGAATGAAGAAATCATAATGGAATTAAAAAAACAAAAGAACGTAATTCCCGTTATAAGTATGGAAGGGTTCGAAGAAAACACTGATGAGCGTAGGGGAGAGGGAGTTTATAAAAGCATACAAGAAAAAATAAAAGCACTAAACAATAAAGGTATATTTTTTGGTGCTTCTTTGACAATTACAAAAAATAATTTTGATATGATAACGGAAGAGAACTTTATAAAAAAGCTAATAAAGAATGGCTGTAAATTATTTTTCTTTGTGGAGTATGTTCCTATAGAACAGAAAACTGAAAATATGGTTCTTGCTGATGTTCAGAAACAAGAATTGGAAAAGATAATAAAGAGGTTTAATGCTCAATTCAGAGGTATATTTATTGCTTTTCCCGGCGATGAAATAGAGTATGGCGGATGTCTTGCCGCAGGACGTGGTTTTATTCATATCAGTCCAGAAGGCAATCTTGAACCCTGTCCTTTTGCTCCATATTCAGATACGAATTTGAGTAATATATCATTAAAAGAAGCTTTGCAATCTGATTTTTTAAAAAAGGTACGAGAAAATTCCGAATATTTAGTTGAAGGAAAAGGCGGGTGTGCTCTTTGGAATAACCGTGATTTGGTTAAATCTTTGATGAAATAATTGGAGTAAAAACAAGAATTGCAATTATTCTTAGAAAATTTGTCAAATGAGAAGAGAAATCCTTTGACTTTTCGTATGTTATAATATATTTAAATGGAAAATTAATATAGGAGCAAAATGAAAAAATCTATCAAATTATTTCATTGGTTACCACGGATTATTTGTATTCTGGCTATTCTTTTTGTTAGTCTGTTTGCTTTTGATTCTTTTTCCCCGAATCTTACAATCTGGCAGCAACTTTTAGCATTTTTTATGCATCTTATCCCGGTTTATGTTTTAATTATTTTTCTTATTGTTGCATGGAAAAGAGAATTAATTGGCGGGATTCTTCTTGCTTTGATAGGCATTGGGATTACTCCGTTTTTATTTAATTTGAACTATAAAAGGAATCACTTTTCTGTTTTTCAAAGTCTTGGCGTTGTTATGGCAATTGCCTTACCCTTTATAATTGTGGGTATTCTATTCATTGTAAGTTATATTATGAAGAAAAATAATCTTCCGCCGGAGAGTAGAAAATCCAATTAAAAAATGCATTACGTTATTTTATTCAATAGTGTTCACTTTGTTATGAAAGCAGAAAAAGCTATAAAGGAAAAAGGTATTGGAGTCCAACTAATTCCTGTTCCGCGTCAATTTTCTTCTGATTGTGGTATGGCTATAAAAATAAAAGAAGAAAGTATAGAAATTGTAAAACAATTAATTGAAAAAGGCAATTATAAGGTGGAAGGTATTCATAAAATATCTGAATAATATTAGTATTTCAATGTTTTCCCGGATATATTGTAAAAATTATTATGCTTTCACTTATTAAATTATTAATCGTTGTTTTTATTTTTATATTCCTCGTATCCAGAAAATTAAATATCGGATTAATAATGCTTTTTAGTTCATTATTAATGGGAATATTTTTTCTGATGTCTCCTATGAATATTCTTAAAAGTTTTGCTTCCGGGACTTTCAATTTAGACACCTTAAAATTACTCGCTACTGTTTATCTTACCTTAACGTTCGGACATTTTCTAAAGGAATTTGGCTATTTTAATAAAATGAAAATCTCACTTGAAAACTTAATTCATAATAGAAACATTACAATCGCAATTCCTCCTGCTATTGTAGGTTTTATTCCGATGCCTGCCGGTGCAATGTTATCCGCTCCTATGGTTGAAGAAGCCAGCAAGGGGATGAACTTATCGCCTGAGTTAAAAACGTTTATAAGTTACTGGTTCAGGCATCCCTGGGAATATTGCTGGCCTGTTTATCTTGGAATGATTCTTGCTTCAAGTGTTCTTAATATGCCTGTTCGCACCCTTAGTTTAAATCAATATCCGTTATCTATTGCCATTATAGTCGTGGGTATTGTTGTATGTTCTATAATGTTCCCTAAAGAAGCAAAAAACATACCTCAAACTTCCAACTTAAAAACAAAAAAGAGCAGAGATTTGGGAACATTTTTTATCAGTATTTTACCGATTCTTTTGGTTTTTGTGTTTGTGGTTGTTGCAAAATTGGATGTTATTATAGCGCTTGCAATTACCGTAATAATGTTAATTTTCCTACAAAAACCTTTCCCAAAAAATATCTTACCGGGATTAAAATCTGGTTTGTCTTTGGATATAAGTTTATTACTTGTTGCCGTTATGATATTTAAAAAAGTTCTGGAGAATTCGGGAGCGCTTACTTCTATTACTCAATTTTTGGGGAATTCTAATACTTCATCTTTAGCCCTGCTTGCCTTTATACCTTTTATTGTCGGATTTTTAACCGGTGTAACTACCGCATTTGTGGGAATTGCGTTTCCTATGTTGATGCCGTTATTACATAATAACCCGACTTATGTTATGTTTGCATATGCATTCGGATTTGCCGGAGTTTTACTTTCCCCAGTCCATCTTTGCCTTGCAATAACAAAGGAATATTTTAAAGCAAATTTATGGGGAGTTTATAAAATGCTTATACCCTCAACCGCTTTTGTAATGCTTGTGGCTATTGTTATGATAGTGATAAAATTGGGATAAGTAGAATTTTTTCAAGTAAAGCAATAAGATAAAATTGACAAAAAGTTTTAATAAAGTAAAATAGAAACTATGAGATTTTTCCATCAAAGACAGATTCGTTTCTGGCCAAGTATGTTTCGCTTTTCTTTTTGTCTTTTTCTGCTGTTGAGTTTTATTCCTTTTGCATATTCTCAATATTGGGAATTTGGAAAGAACAAAGTTCAATATAAGGGATTTGACTGGAAAGTTGTAGATACTGACGAATTCAGTTTGGTCTATTATCCTGGCGGAGAGGAACTTGAAAAATTTGCACATAACGTAATAACAGAGAATTATGAAAGGTATTGTAAAGCTTTAAATCATAAACCTAAGGGACGGGTTCCTGTTATAATGTATAATTCTCATAACGATTTTGAGCAGACAAATATTACTACTGAAGTAGATGAAAGCGTAGGCGGATTTACCGAAATTTTTAAGAGTAGAGTTGTTGTCCCATTTGATGGTTCTTACGAGGTTTTTAGACATGTGCTCTCACACGAACTTGTGCATGCGTTTCAGTTTAGTGTGTTAAAAGGAGATGGATTTACTCAGGTTCTTGCATTGAAAGTTTCTCAAATTCCATTATGGTATATGGAAGGTATGGCGGAATATTTTTCACTCGGGTGGAATGCGGAAGCAGATATGGTAATAAGAGATGCTTTATATTGGGACAAGATAAGACCCGTAGATAGACTATATGAAATACAGGGGTCATATTTAATGTATAAAGAGGGACAATCAATATTAAACTTTATCGTAAATAGATATGGGGAAAATAAAGTAGGAGAAATATTAAAAAAACAGGGGATAATAGGAAATTTTGAAGGTTCCCTGGAACAGGTTCTTGGGATAGATGAAAAAGAATTAAATCGTTTATGGATGCAAGAATTAAAAACTAAGTATTGGAAAGAATGTGCCGGTAAACTGCCGGTTCCAGAAAACACTAGACAACTTACGGATAGAGATGGCAAATATGCCTTTAATACTAGTCCCGTAATATCTCCGGATGGAAGTGAAATAGCATTTTTTTCTGACAGGGACGATTATGAAAGTCTTTATCTGATGTCCGCAATAAACGGTGAAGTAAAAGCTAAGTTAATAGGAGGCGGAAAAACAGAGGCATTTGAATCATTTCATATTATGCAAGGAGGAATAGGTTGGTCTCCTGATAACCAGAAAATAGTTATGGTTGCAAAAAATGCAGGTAAAGATGTTTTATATATTATGAATTCACATAGTCGTAAGATAACAAAGAAAATTGTACCTGATCTGGATAGAGTCTTTTCCCCGTCGTTCTCGCCGGATGGTAAAAAAATAGCTATAAGAGGAGTAAAAGAAGGTGCTGCGGATATATATGTTATTGATTTGAAAAGTGGTGATATGGAGCAAATTACGGAAGATATGTATGATGATATGACTCCATCGTGGTCGTTGGATGGAAAATATATACTTTTTTCGTCCGATAGACCTTGCGAAGATAGTGTGTGGCGATATGGTTATTATTCAGTGTTTCGTGTAGGTGCTTTTGATAATGTGGTAGAAAAAATGCCTATAGATATGCCCCGGGCAAGTTGTGTTGTATCGCCTATGCAGGTAGTTGGAGATTCAACGGGAGATACATGTGTTTTATTTGTATCAAATTATACAGGGGCAAATAATTTGTTTGTGTTTCATAGTCGGGACAAAAAATTATTACAACTTACTGATGTTATAGGGGGCGTTTTTACTCCATCAGTGACAAAAGACGGCAAATATCTTACATTTTCATTATATTGTAAAGGTGGCTGGGATATATATGCTATAAAGAACCCAACAAGTAAGGGATTTGTAGCTGATTCGGAGAAAGTTTTTTCCTTGAAATATAATATAATTAATAAAGATACGACTCCGGATTCGGGGAAAAAACTTGGCTTAAGGATTACTCCGGATTGGGCAAGCGGGGGATTAGCTTATTCTTCAAGCGGAAGTTCAATATATGCAGAATTTTTGATGTCGGATTGGGCAGGCAACCATCAGCTTTATCTGCAATCCAATAGTCCAGATAATTTATTGGGTAACTTTTATGTGAGTTATTTGTATCGTCCACATCGTTGGGATTATGGAATTGCTTTTGCAAGAGAAGAATATGGGTATTATACCTCTTCTTATTATGAGTGGAAAAAACATAGTGAAACAGGGGGGGCTTTTTTAGCTCAATATCCGGTGGATAAATTCAGAAGAATAGAATTAGACTGGCAGGGCTTTCTTACAGAGGAAGAAGGTTTTCATACGGATGGAATTGCCGATAGTAGTTTGGGGGCGGAGTGGTATTATATTACAGGACCTAGTATTTCTTTTGTTTTGGATAATTCAATATGGAATCAGACGGGGCCTTATAATGGGGAGAGAATGAAAATTTCTTTAAGTAGTAAATTACCATTGGAAGATATGCCGGGGGAGAGATATAGTCGCGCATACAATCTTTATTCAATAGATTTAAGAAGATACTTGAGGATAACAAATAATTTTTCTTTTGCTATGCGATTTATGAACATTGGAATATGGGGAAGAGATGAAATATCTACATATATCACTGATGCAGATTATTTGAGAACGGGATGGGGCGTAGATTTGGTAGAAGGCAAGAATCTTGGACTTTTTAGTATGGAGTTCAGGTATCCTTTTATAGATGAAGTAAAAATAGCTTTTCCATTGCCTCTTATATTGGGTGGAATAAGAGGAGGAACTTTTGTGGATTTTGGTTATGGAAAGGATAATTTTAATTTCAAGGAAATGAAAATCATGCAGAATGGTGAGTTAAAAGATTTGAAAATGAGTTTTGGGACAGGGATAAGAATGAATTTATATCAATTCTACTTAAAGATGGATTGCGCATGGAGTACGGATTTAATGCATAGTATTTCACAACCATGTTATTATATTTCACTTTCCCCGGAGTTTTAACAAATCATAAGTAAGATGCTTGTATTACAATTTTTTACTTTTTCTATGAGTTATTAGAAAAAAACTCTCCTCTAAAAATTACGTCCCCATCTTTTTTTTAGATTAGAATTTGAAAAACATTGACGCTTTCAAAGTTATGGGTATACTAAAAATCTGAAAAGATGGTAAATAGTTATACGGGTGAATTTGCAGCATTAGCGACTGCTTTGTGCTGGACTTTTACATCCACTGCTTTTACTATAGCTTCAAGATATGTTGGAGCCGGGGTAGTAAATAGAACACGTTTAGCCGTAGCCGTATTTTATCTTTTAATTGCTCATTTTTTTATAGAAGGATATTTTTTTCCAATACATATTGAATTATCTCAACTGGGATGGCTTGGATTATCAGGGATAATTGGACTTGCTTTGGGGGATGCTTTTCTTTTCCAGTCTTTTGTTCTTATAGGAACGCAATTATCAATGTTGATTATGTCACTTGTTCCTATTATAAGCGCATTGATAGCATGGATTTTCTTAAAAGAAACATTAAAACCTATTGAAATATTCGCCATAATTTTAACTATAAGCGGCATAATTATAGTACTATTACAAAAGCAGAATTTTTTATCAGGCATATCTGACCGTAAAAAATACTTAATTGCCTTACGGCAACTCAAAATAGGTATTCTTTGCGCTATTGGAGGAGCTTTTGGACAGGCAATAGGTCTTGTAGTTGCCAAAAAAGGTATGGGTAATTTATCGGGATTGTCGGTAACTCTCATAAGAGTACTAACAGGGGCAATTGTTATATGGATATGGACTATTTTTAGCGGGAACGTTAAACAAACATTTCAAAAATTAAATAATAAAAAAGCT
This sequence comes from bacterium, assembly GCA_041649255.1. NCBI lineage: Bacteria > bacterium. The sequence goes on along the minus strand of JBAZNK010000006.1, from coordinate 70,023 downwards.
AATTTGTTTATTGCCGGAGCTGCATTCGGAGGGCCATTTTTAGGAATATGGATGTCGATGGTTGCTATTAAATGGACAAGTATCGGCATCGCTTCAACGCTTATGGCATTACCTCCTATTATGTTGTTACCGGTAGCATACTGGGTTTTTAAGGAAAAGGTCAATTTTTGGGCAGTAATCGGAACTCTTATTGCAGTTGCAGGGTCTGCTATTATTTTTCTGACATAAAACATATGAAAGAAGCTTTTCAAAAGGCATTAAAGGATTCATTAAAAGTATCGTGGATGTTAATACAGGTATATATTCCATTATCCCTGTTAACTATTTTTCTTAAACAAATAGGATTCATTGATTTTATCGCTCCTTTTTTTGCTCCAATGATGAGATTAATAGGATTGCCGGGAGAAACTGCCATTACTTTGATTGCAGGATTCACGAACAACATATATGCAGCACTTGGAACAATGGCTGCATTTGATTTAACACCCAGACAGGTTACAATTCTCGGGATTGTAATAGGGATATCACATAATTTAATTGTGGAAACAGGGGTTCTGATTAAATTAAAGATGGCAAACTTTAGGATTGCTTTTTTCAGAATAGCCGTTGGACTCATAACCGGAGTTCTCATAAATTTGATACTACCTCAAAATATAAAAGGAGTAAGATTAAGCCCATATTATAAGGCAAACGATTTCTCCTGGCTTAAAAGTTTTCAAAAAATAGGGATTACATGTCTTCAGATAGTAGTTATTATATTTTTAATAATGTTAATGTATGAATTAGTAATGTTGTGGAAGCATAAGGGCGTTATAAAACAGAAATTCAAACCAATCTCTAAAATAATTGGTTTTAGTGATTCAGCTTTTGTACCGTGGATTATAGCATTTATTGTTGGAATTGCATATAGCGCAGGGATACTTTTTCAACTCACAAAAAATCAAAAACTTAATCACAGGGATGTGTGTTTAATAACTACTTTTTTATGTGTAGCACATGCGGCAGTGGAAGATACAATGTTATTCGGACTTTTAGGGGGAAACCTGATATGGATTATAGCAACTAAAGCTATCGTAGCATTTACAATAACCAGAATATTTGCTACACGCGATATTTATAAGAAATTTTTATGGATAGGCTTGCGAAAAGAGTAAAAAACAAAGGGGGATATAATGTACCTTGCGACTTTCAAATTTAACAATAAAATTTTTATAGGTTTAAAACTTGGAGATAATTTATTTAGACTTGATAAAACGTACACCTATTTTACCGAAAAGCTCTCGCCTATATGGTTAAAAGACATGCTCTCTTTAATTGAAAGGGAAGATATTTTAAGTGAACTAAAAGAATTAAATGAAAAACTACAGAGTATTATAACAGATCCTGATAAATATAATGAATTATCAAAAAAAGATATAATATACAAAGTTAGTGATGTGCAAATAGCTGCCCCAATTTTAAACCCACATAAACTCATTTGTATCGGGTTGAATTATAAAGACCATTGTTTAGAACAGAATATAACGATTCCTAAAAATCCAATACTTTTTTCGAAGTTTAACACAGCTATAATAGGATATGGGGATAATATCATACGCCCCCGGCAAACGGAACAATTGGATTTCGAAGGTGAACTAGCCTTTGTTATAGGGAAAAAAGGAAAAAATATTCCCATAGAAGACGCTATGGATTATATTTTTGGATATACTATTTGCAATGACGTAAGCGCAAGAGACATACAATTCTCCGACAAACAATGGTTAAGAGGAAAAAGTTTTGATACGTTTGCTCCTATGGGGCCATTTTTAGTTACTAAAGATGAAATAGAAGACCCGCATAACCTCAATATAAAAGTAACTTTGAATAAAAATACTATGCAGGACTCGAATACGAAAAATATGATATTTAATATCCCGTATCTTGTAAATTTCATATCCAATGTATTTCCTTTAGTCCCGGGAGATGTTGTTACAACGGGAACTCCGAATGGGGTGGGAGTTTTTCGTAACCCGCCGGTTTTTCTTAAAGAAGGCGATAAAATTACTATAGAAGTAGAAAAACTTGGTATTTTACAAAATACAGTTATAATGGAAAAATAGAGTATAAAAAAATATTAAATGAATAATCATATAGAAATTGCTTTATTAATGAGCGCAATGGCAGGGTTGTCTACTACAATAGGCAGTTTATTTGGCATATCTATAAAAAAACCGAGCGACCGCCTTATGAGTTTTGTGCTAGGTTTTTCAGCAGGTGTAATGATTATGGTGTCTTTTGTTGAATTGTTAGCTAATAGTATTGAATCTATTGGGTTTTTATCTGCAAATATTGGATTTCTTGTTGGGATGGGCGTTATGTTTTTAATTGATTATTTTATTCCGCATGAATATATTGGTCAGAAAGACTGTTTCCCGATGAAACAAAGCGATAAACTTCTTCGTGCAGGATTACTTATTGCATTAGGCATAGGAATTCATAATTTCCCTGAAGGTATCGTTACTTTTGTAAGCACACTGAAAGATGTGAAATTAGGGGGTATGATTGCAGTTGCAATTGCATTACATAATATTCCGGAAGGGTTGGCAGTTGCAATTCCTGTTTATGCGGCAACCTGTAATCGTAGAAAAGCTTTCTTATGGTCTTTTTTTCCCGGACTTGCAGAACCACTGGGTGCATTAATGGCATGTTTTATACTTGCTCCAATTTTAAATGCAACCGTATTAGGTTGGACGCTTGGAATTGTGGCCGGAATTATGATTTTTATATCACTTGACGAATTGATTCCACTATCAAAAAGTTTCGGGGAGGAACACTTACCAATATTAGGCATCATCATAGGCATGATGTTTATTATTTTCAGCTCTTTTATATTAAAAGTGTAAAAAAACATAATCTACTCAGCATAGATACTCTCTAATATCATTCTTAGATTAAAATCATTTCAATTCTGAATTTTTTCTTGACAAAGTATTATTTTAATTTAATTTCACAAATACTATGAAACATATTATTAAGGATTTGAAGGTGAAGGGAATAACTTTGACTCCGCAAAGAATGGCGATAATAGAGTTTTTGAAGAACAATTTTAATCATCCCACTGCTGAAGATATTTACAAAGCGCTTGAAGAGAAATATCCTTCTATGTCTATAGCTACCGTATATTCTACGTTAGAATTATTGAAAGCGAATGGATATATTCAGGAGCTTTCCATTAGAAAGAGGGGGAAGGCTTGTTTTGATTTTAATTCCAAAAATCATCATCATTTTTTGTGTTTGAATTGTGATAATATAATTGATATTGAGTCCGAATGTATAAATACCTGTCCAATAGTAAAGGCAGGGCAATTGGAAGGATGTAAGGTAGGAGAAATTCAGGCGTATTTATACGGATTATGTTCGAATTGTAATAAGAAAGATATAAAGAAAAATAATAAAAAATAGCAAATAGGGGGAGGCGATGGAAAAAACTGACTGCCGACAGAAAACTATAGATATGTTTTGTTATCAATGTTCCCAGACTGCAAACGGAACCGGATGTACTGTAAAGGGTGTATGTGGAAAAAGTCCTACAGTAGCGAAATTGCTTGATAATTTAATATTTATAATCAAAGGTATGTCTGCTTATTTATATCACGCAAGGGAGCTTGGTTTTACTGATCCTGATATAGACGGATTTTTAGAAAAAGCATTTTATTCTACGTTTACGAACGTAAATTTTGATGCAGGAAGTTATGTTCAATTGGCTGTTGAGGCAGGGCAAATGAACATAAAGACAATGAAACTCCTAAAAAAAGCATATATTGATACGTATGGAGAACCTATTCCGGTTAAAGTTCAGACGGGGATATTCAAAGGACGTGGCATTATCGTTACCGGACACGGATTAAAAGCTCTTGAGCATTTACTAAAGCAAACGGAAGGTATGGGAATAAACGTTTACACTCATTCCGAAATGTTGCCTGCTCATGGTTATCCTGGATTGAAAAAATACAAACATCTTGTTGGTAACATTGGTAAAGCCTGGTTTGACCAGAAAAAAATATTTTCGCAATATCCAATGGCTATTCTTGCAACATCAAACTGCGCTCTTATACCAAAAGACGATTATAAGGATAGAATGTTTACAACCGGTCCCGTAAGGTTGCCCGATGTAAAACATATAGATAATTATGATTTTACGCCTGTTATAGAAAAAGCGAAATCTTTACCCGAGCTTGAAGAAAGTAAGGGAGATGTGGTGTTTACAACAGGATTTTCCAAATCGGTTATTATGTCTCTTGCGGGAAAAATCAAAGAACTGGTAATGAGCGGGAAAATCCGTCATTTCTTTCTTATAGGTGGATGTGATTCGCCGATTGGAAAAGGTGAATATTATAGAGAGTTTGCAAAAAAACTACCTAAAGATACGATTATTCTTACTCTTGCCTGTGGGAAATACAGGATAAATGATTTGGATTTAGGTGATATTGAAGGTATCCCAAGATTGATAGACCTTGGGCAGTGTAACGATTCAATAGTGGCGATTGAAATTGCTGCAGCGCTTTTCGAGTTGTTTGGAGTTGAAATTAATAAATTGCCTTTGACTCTGGTATTGAGTTGGACAGAACAAAAAGCAGTGGCTATTTTATGGAGTCTTTTGTCGCTCGGGATAAAAGGAATATATCTTGGTCCGATATTGCCGGCATGGGTAAATGGAGATATATTAAAAGTCCTTCAGGATAATTACGATATAAGACTTATAAGCGAACCGGACAAAGATATAAAAGAGATATTGTCTTAAAATTGGAGGGAAAGTGGAATGTAACAAAGAACAATTATGCTCGGAATGTTTATCATTAAAACCACATAAGTTAGTTGATTTTGTAGAATATCAAAAGGATTCAGTTGTAAGTAAAACTATTATAGATAAAAAAATAGGAACGGTAACCGTATTCTCTTTTGATAAAGGACAAGGATTAAGCGAACATACAGCTTCTTTTGATGCTATGGTTTGCATTATTGATGGGGAAGCGGAAATTACCATATCCGGGAAACCGTCTATAGTTAAAACAGGCGAGACGATGATAATGCCGGCTAATCAGCCGCATTCATTAAAAGCAATAACTCAATATAAAATGATGTTAGTAATGATAAGGGCTTAACAAAATGAAAGTGAGGTTAAAATGAACGCGAGAGAGTTGAAACCAAATGTTTACTGGGTTGGAGCCGTTGATTGGGATAGAAGATTATTTGACGAGCTTATACCTTTGCCAAACGGAACAAGTTATAATTCTTATTTAATTAAAGGTAGTGATAAAACGGCATTGGTAGATACTGTTGACCCGTCTAAAACATACATCCTTATAGATAGGTTGAATCAGTTAAGCGTAAAAAAAATAGATTATGTTATAATTAATCATGCCGAGCAAGACCATTCCGGCAGTTTGCCCGATATTTTAAAAATATATCCGGAAGCCAAAGTAGTAACTACTTCCAAATGCAAAACTATGCTTATTAATTTATTGGAAGTGTCTGAAGATAAGATTATATCTGTGGAAGATAGAGAAACGTTGTCATTAGGTGATAAAACACTTGAATTTATGCATTTCCCTTGGGTTCACTGGCCTGAAACAATGATAACTTATTTAAGGGAAGATAAGATTTTATTTTCGTGTGACCTTTTTGGCGCTCATTTTGCAACAAGTGATTTATTTGTAAAAGATGAAACAAAGATTTATGAATCGGCAAAAAGGTATTATGCAGAAATTATGATGCCTTTTAGAACGATAATACAGAAGAATTTAGAAAAAATAGAGGGTATAAATATAGATATTATCGCGCCAAGTCATGGTCCCATACACAATAAACCTACTTTTATAATTGATGCTTATAAACACTGGATATTTGATGCACCGCAAAATATAGTTGTAATTCCTTATGTGAGTATGCATAATAGCACAAGAAAAATGGTAGAATATTTTGCAGAAGCTTTGATTGCAAGAGGAATAGCCGTTAAGCAGTTTAACCTTGCAGACAGTGACATAGGGGAATTGGCAATGTCGTTAGTAGATGCTGCTACCGTTGTAATAGGTGTGCCTACTGTATTAGCCGGAGCGCATCCGCTTGCTGTTTATGCAACGTATCTTGTAAAAATATTAAGGCCTAAATTAAGATTTGTTTCTTTAATTGGTTCTTATGGTTGGGGTGGAAAGACAGTTGAACAACTTGCAAGTATTATTTCAGGATTGGAAGTGAAAATATTGGATGCCGTATTATGTAAAGGCTTACCAAAGAAAGAAGATTTTGAAGCGCTGGATAGATTGGCAGACAGTGTTTTTGAAAACCATAAAAGTTTAATAAACAGTTAAAATCCAGCCCAACATAGCTGGATAAGTTGGTCTAATCCCGCCATGGCGGGAAAGTCCAACTAAGGAGAAGAAAATGGATAAATATATATGCAAAGTTTGTGGGTATATTTATGACCCTGACGCAGGTGATCCTGATTCAGGAATAACACCCGGAACATCTTTTGAAGAAATACCGGATAATTGGGTATGTCCGTTATGCGGGGTTGGTAAAGACCAGTTTGACAAGATGGAATAGGATTGTAAGGAGAATTTATGATTAAAAAGAAAATGGAAAAAGCACTGAATAAGCAAATAAATTGGGAACTATATTCTTCTTATTTTTATCTATCAATGGCTACTTATTTTGAATCTATTAATCTTAGCGGGTTTGCTAACTGGATGAAAGTTCAGGCGCGGGAAGAGTTAGAACATGCGATGAAGATGTTTAATTATCTGGTTGAGCAAAAAAATAGAGTAATACTTTCAGGTATTGCTTCTCCGCCTTCAGACTGGAAATCTCCGCTTGATGTGTTTGAAGATACGTATAGACATGAGAAAAAGGTGACAGGATTAATAAATAAACTTATTGAACTTGCCGGAATGGAAAAAGATTCTGAAACAAAAGCTTTCTTGCAGTGGTTTGTAAAAGAACAGGTTGAGGAAGAAGAAAATGCAAGTAAGATTGTAAAAAGACTTAAACTTATAGGCAATTCTAAAAGTAAGTTAGCAGTATTTGATAAAGAGCTATCGAGGAGAAAGTAGAAATGTCGAATATTATACCGGATGCCGAATTAGATTGTATTGGGCTTTACTGCCCTATGCCTATTGCTATGACAAAAGAAGAAATAGAAAAGCTTGATATAGGAAAGATATTAAAAGTAACAACGGATGACCCTGCAGCGGAAGAAGATATAAAAAGATGGGCGAAAAGAATGGGGCAGGAGATTGTTGAATTTAAAAAAGAAGAAACAATATTGACTTTTTTTATAAAAAAGCTTAACTAATACAAGGAGAACTATGAGCAAGATACTTTATGTACAGAGTAGCGGAGTAGATACTCCTGAACGTTTATATGCTCCGTTTGTGCTTTCAATTGCAGCTGCTTCTATGAATGTGGAGACATCCATATTTTTTCTTATTAAAGGAGTAACGGTTGTTAAAAAAGGCGAGGCAGAGAAAGTTAAAATAGGAAATATGCCTCCGGTTAAAAAGTTTATGGACCAGGCAATAGCTGCCGGAGTTAAATTGTTCGTGTGTGAGCAGAGTACGCAACTTTTTGGAATGGCAAGAGGGGATTTTATTCCCGAAGTAAAGATTTCCGGAGCAGCAACGCTTAATGATTTAGCCCTTGAAGCAGATAGGGTTATTAGTTTTTAATAAAATGAAAAACATATATTTGGATAATGCTTCTGCAAGACCTGTTGACCCCAGAGTATCTGAATTTATAGGGGAATACCTTAAAGATACTTTTGGCAATCCGTCGTCTCTTCATTCGGCGGGATTAGAAGCTAAAAGAGTTATAGAAGAGGCAAGAGTAAAAGTTGCAGAACTTATTAATGCGGAAAATGAAAATTGTATTATATTTACAAGTGGAGCGACAGAAACCAATAATTTAGCCATTAAAGGAGTGGCGCTTAGGAACAAAGAAAAGAAAAGAAGAGTTGTTTCCAGTGATATAGAGCACATTTCGGTTCTTAACTCTATGAAAGAACTGCTGAAAATCGGAATTGAGTTTAGTATCGTACCTGTAGATTCTTATGGCGTCGTGGATATTGAGAAGTTAAACAATATTCTGAGCAGCGATGTTGTAATAACTTCCGTAATGTATGCAAACAGTGAAATAGGAACCATAGAGCCTGTGAAAGAGATAAGTGAAATGGTTCATAAAAAAGGTGGGTATTTTCACAGTGATGCAACGGCGGCGGCGGGACATATACTAATAGATGTGCAAAAAGACGGGATAGATTTATTGACATTGTCGTCTAATGATATGTATGGTCCACAAGGAATAGGCGCGTTGTATATAAAACCGGGAGTAAAGATTCAACCAATAATTTTAGGGGGGGGACAGGAGAAGGGAATACGTTCCGGAACCGAAAACTTATTTGCAATTGCCGGGATGGGAGAAGCTTCAAGAATAGCAAAAAAAGAAATGGATGAAGAAGCGAAGAGGCTTATAAAAATGAGGGACGAGCTTATTGACGGAATATTGAAAATAGAAAATTCTTATCTTACGGGACATCCTACACAAAGATTACCCTATCAGGCAAGTTTTAGGTTTAATCGCATAGAAGGCGAAAGTATTTTATTAAATATGGATATGTACGGTATTCAAATAGCAACAGGGTCAGCCTGTTCTTCAAAAACATTGGAGCCGTCACATACTTTATTGGCAATAGGTTTAAAACACGAAGAAGCTCATGGTTCAATGGTACTTACGCTTGGTCGCACAAATAATCCGGAGGAAATACCTGTTGTGGTAAAAGCAGTAAAAGAAACCGTGGAAAGATTGAGAAAACTATCACCATTATAGAAAGGGGGGGATTTGTATGGCACAAATAGGCTATACCGATAAGGTTATGGAGCATTTTCAGAACCCAAGGAATGTTGGGGTTATAGAAAATGCTGATGGGTATGGGAAAGTTGGAAACCCGGTTTGCGGGGATTTAATGGAAATATATATTAAAGTAGAAAAGGATATTATAACGGATATAAAGTTCAGGACTTTTGGGTGTGGTTCCGCGATAGCTACCAGCAGTATGGTAACGGAAATGGCTAAGGGAAAGCATATTGATGAGGCAATGAAGATAACCCGTAATGATGTGGCAAATGAGCTTGAGGGGTTACCTCCTCAAAAAATGCATTGTTCTAATTTAGCAGCAGATGCTCTTCATGAAGCGATTAAAGATTATAAAGCGAAATCCGTAAAAGACTTTGCAGATAGTGATGGCAAGGGGGCAAAATGATAGAAAGACTTCAGACATATAAATGCAGTATTTGTGGGAATATTGTAGAAGTCTTGCATGTTGGCGGCGGGATTCTTGTTTGTTGTGGGAAACCAATGGAGTTATTAAAAGAAAAGACCGAAGACGTGGGAAAAGAAAAACATATTCCCGTAGTAGAAAAATCAGGGAATACAGTAAGGGTTAAAGTTGGTTCTATTCCTCATCCTATGGAAGAGAAGCATTATATAGAATGGGTAGAGTTAATTACCGGAGAAGGTACCCTTCTAAAGTTTTTAAAACCCGGTGATAAACCTGAAGTTGAATTCGAAGTCAATTCTGGCACTGTATGGGCAAGAGCGTATTGTAACGTGCATGGGTTTTGGAAATCTGTGTGACAGAAAGCCAGTTAATAAGAGAATCAAATTTTATACCTGCTATTTTATATACTTATTTTTATATTGGTATGAGTATGTTTTGAAGGTTTCATATACAAGAAAAAAGTTAACCGTTGACAAGAAGAAAAAAATAATTTAATCTAATGGTTGATTTTTTATTAGTATAAATGGCGGCGTTTCTCAGCTGGAGATACAGAACCAATAATATAGAGTATAAAACCATCTGTTATTTATCTGTTCCCCCTAACAAGAAACGTAATCTAATTGTGAGTTGAGTGACTATAATGTCTTGGTGTTGGAGACGCAATTCACCCTCTGTTGAATTTGAGGTAGAGAAAGAGATTACGAGAGTTTAGTCTCCCCTATTTGGTAGTTTATCAAAGTTGGCATAGAATTTTATATCCTTGAATTTAAGATTTTATACCTGTCCCTTAGTAACTAAAAAACATTTGACAAAACAAACAATGAATTATAGTAAGGAATAACGTTTATGAATTATAAATTTATTTATTTTGATTTTCTGTATTAAAAATAAGGAGAGTTAAAATGTTGAGCATAGTGAAATCCGCCTCAGGCGGAAAAAAAGTTATCTTTTTGATATGTATTTGTATCAGTCAACAAGTATCGCAATGTAGAGCAGAAGACAAAGGCACGCTTCTATGGTCGTTTCATGGGACTGAATCAATGACTTGCGTATCTTCAATCCGAGATGTAAATGGAAATGGATTTAATGATGTGCTTGTGGGGACTTGGAATGATACGCTATTCTGCTTTGAAGGGAAGAGTCAGGATAGCGCAATAATATTATGGACGTTTACTTTTGGAAGGTTTGATGATTTAATAACGGATACAGATACAATTTCCGATGTGAACGGGGACGGGATATGTGATGTGGTGGTATCCAGTTTTGGGCATGAGGTCTTTTGTCTTGATGGGCAGAGCGGGGATACTATATGGATGTTTTATGCTAATTCTGTAAAGAACCTATTTCCGAAAGAAAAATCATCTACTTATACATGGCTTCAGCCGATGGGAGACGTAAATGGGGATGGCATATGTGATGTGGTAGTGGTGCCTCGTGAACTTTATAAAGCTTTTTGTATTGACGGGGCAAGCAAAGATTCAGCAACTGTGTTGTGGAGTTTTCCGTTAAGCGGGTATGCAAGAAGTTCTTATAGCGTTACTTCACTAAAAGACGTTAACGGGGACAGTGTTGCAGAGGCTGTAATAGGAGCAAGTGAAAGCAGCGGACACCCTGTAAGTTGCGTCTATTGTATAAGCGGGAAAACAGGAGATACTTTGTGGATATATGATAATCCCGAAATGGCAGCGGAGTGTGTTAGCACAATAGAAGATGTAAACAACAACGGGACACAAGATGTTTTGTTGGGAACTCAACTTACTCCTTATAAAGCTTATTGTCTTGAAGGAAATACCGGTAAAGTTATATGGGAATATAGCGCCGGAGCAAATATGTTAAAAATCATTTCTATTGATGACATAAATGGAGATGGAAAGCGTGAAGCAATTTTAGGGTGCGGTAGCGGTAGTGGCGGTTATTTAGTTGCTTGCATAGAAGGCGACAGTGATAGCTTAGGTCATTTGCTCTGGTCTTTTCCCGCCGGCTATATCGTAAATCATCTTGAACAAACATCAGACATAGATGGGGATTTGATTCGTGACATAGCAGTAGGGACGTGGAATGGACATATCTTTTGCATATCCGGGAAAACCGGAACTCCGATTTGGTCATATTCAGGCACAGATACTACGTCATTCGGAGATATTATGGGTATGACAACGCTTAAAGATGTGAACGGCGATGGGTTTGATGAAGTAGTTGGTGTAACTTACGGAGGCGGAAGCCATCACGGGGAAGTGTGGTGTATTTCGGGAAAAGCATACAGGATAGAGGAAAAACCAAATCCCGCCAAGGCGGGATCAAAAATAACGGCTTTGCCTAATCCATTTGTAAATTCAACTACTATCCGTTATCTCCTGCCTGCTGGCGATAAGAAAGCGAAAATAACGATTCATGATGTTTCCGGACGCTTAGTCCGTCAATTCCCGGCTAACAGTTCACAATTGACGAATAACGAAATAAAATGGGACGGGAAGGACAATAACAATAAAACATTGCCTGCCGGGATATATTTTATCAAATCAAATACAAATGAAAATAGTTTACAGAAATTGGTTAAATTGAGGTGAATATGGTGCATTGCGCCAGAGGAGACAAATGAAAACACTATTTAGTTTGTTTTTATGCGGGGTCTTAATTTCAACTTCTTATGCAGAAGATAAAGGCACGCTATTGTGGTCGTTTCAGGGAAGCGATAGAATGTTGTGCGTATCTTCAATTAGAGATGTAAATGGAAATGGGATTAACGACGTGCTTGCAGGGAATGCCAATGATACGCTGTATTGTTTTGAAGGAGCAAGTCAGGATAGTGCTGTTAGTATATGGAAATTCAAGGCTCCCAATATGGTCGTAGATGTAGATTCCATTCCTGATGTGAATGGGGATGGTATTCCAGATGTAGTTTTATGTAGTGGAGGTCCCTATCCTGCATTTTGTCTTAGTGGTGCAGATGGAAGTGTTATATGGCGATTTACTGATTCTACGGCAGGATTCTATACCTTTGTAGAACCTATGGGAGATGTAAATGGAGACGGAATATGTGATATAGCAATAGAAGTAAAACAAACATTTAATCTCTATTGTATTGACGGAGCAAGTAAAGATACTGCCACTATATTATGGGAGTTCCCATTGAATGGATATACGAATAGTTATCGTTCACTTACTACTTCAGAAGACCTTGATGGGGATGGCATCAGAGATATTATAGTGTGCGTTAATAATGGACCAAAAAATAGTTTATCCTCTAACCGTTACCTATCTATTGAGTTTAGTGTAAAATCAAGTGCTACGAAAAAACAGACAAGTCCAGAAAATAAGATTTATTGCGTAAGCGGAAAAGGAGATAGTATAATATGGTCTCATAAGCCTCCTGAGACGGGAGATATTGTGCTTGTTGCTTCAATAAGTGATATATCTGGCAACGGAATTCCAGAAATTCTTGGAGGAAATAGCGGAGCGGGATTATATCTTTTTGAAGGGAGTAAAGGAAATATCGTATGGAACTATCCTATAAATACAGGTGTTATTGTCTCTATAAATGATGTTAGTGGGGATAGTATTCCAGATATATTGGCTTCTATTTTTACATCTTTTGATAGTGATTCTCTTCTTTGTATAAAAGGGGGAATCGACACTTCAGCAAATGTTTTATGGACATTTCGGGCATCTCATCTTGTTAGTCATTTAGATGTAATACCTGATATCAATGGTGATTCAGTTCAGGAAGTAGTAGCCGGATGTTGGAATGGATATGTCTATTGTTTAAAAGGCGATAGCGGAACTCCGATTTGGTCATATTCAGGAAAAGACACTTCAGATTATGGGGATATTATGGGGCTTACAGGTATAAAAGATGTTAATGGAGACGGGTTTGATGATGTGGTTGCGGTAACTTATGGAGGAAGTGACGGTGGGGAAGTATGGTGTCTATCTGGAAAGGCATATGGGATAGAAGAAAAATCACCAAATTTGGATTTTGGATTTCGGATTTGGGAATTGAAAGCAGAGCCGAATCCTTTCATTCAGTCAACAGTGATTAGTTATTCCGCCTCAGGCGGATCAGTAAAAAGTAAAATACAGATTTATGATATTGCAGGCAAGTTAGTGGAAGAAACTAAAGATAATATCATCACCGCCAAGGTGGGATGTTCCATAGGCAAAAAATTAAAATCAGGTGTATATTTCGTAAAAGTAAACGATAGTAAATTAACAAAAATAATAAAAATGGGAGGGCTGAAATGAAAAGGATTGCTTTGTATTTATGGATTATGGCGCTTGTTGCGTTTTCAGTCAATAAGTGTCCGGCAACAGAGATATTATATGATACTCCATTTGGGGTTAATGGGAATGCGACAAGCGGTGACAACATTTATGCGCCGCTTGATTCCGTTGTCGCCTGCAATATGACGTGGGTAAGAATGCTGTTCACGTGGAGCGACATTGAAACTACGAGAAACTGCTATAACTGGACTGAAATAGACGGAAGGGTTTATGCGGCAGAGTCAAGAGGATTGCATATCCTTGCGGATATACACTACACTCCAGTATGGGCAAGAGCAAATTCTAATCCTAGACCTGACAGTATAACTGAAAAAATGTGGAGAGATTCAAGCAATTATCCCCCGGATGATGCAACATATTGGGGAGAATTTATAGCGGCATTAGTTGAAAGATATGATGTGAATTACGATGATAATGGCTTTCCCTATCCTATCAAACATTACGGGATGTGGAATGAGCCCAATTATCACGAGTTTTTTGCCGGAACGGCAGACGATTATTTCAATAAAATCCTGAAGCCGGGCTATGAGGCACTAAAAAACGTTGACTCAAGCTGTTTCGTCAGCGGACCGGAAACTTACTGGTTTAATTATCATGACAATACAGGAACACCTCATTGGGGAAACGAATGGATAGAAAGATTAGATACTTTAGGCGGGTTTGACTATATAGATGTTTTTTCATATCATATCTATACGGTTAAAAATTGTTCCACGCTTGATGCTGCTATTTTTTGTAATGATATTGATAGCGTAAGACGTTATATGGTAAATAAAGGAGTAGGTGACCACCCGTTCTGGGTAACGGAAACGGGTTTAAGCACAACTCCACAAGGACAATATACCGAACAGCAACAGGCAAGTTATTTTGTTGGTGTTTTCAAGGGAATGTTGCAAAGGGAATGGTTTAACAAGACATTCTTATATGAAATGTGGGATGTGCCGTGGGAGAATAACTGGGACCATGGGCTTCTGAGATACCCGAAAGACAATACTTTCTTAGGCTGGCAAAACGTAAAATGGAATAACGGGACAATAAAAATGTCCACTGACTATCATTCAGGAAGTTACAGTTGTGATATGAATATGCAAGAATTTAATGATAAAGAAATGATAATGCGGTCTAACTGGGTTACCTGCCAGCCGGACACATATGAAGTATCGGTATGGCTTAAAAACAGTAATATTGCAACGGGTACTTCCTCTAATCCCAAAGGAGCAATTATGGGAATATGGGTTAAAGGAAACTATGGCGAGCAGTGGTTTGCGATGCCACCAATTACACTAACTCATATTGATTGGTTCCGAGATAGTCTTCGATTTACCACTCCTTCCGGCAGTGATAGTTTTCGTGTTGGACTTTGTTTAAATTATGGGAAAGGGGAAGTTAAATGGGACGATATTCATTTGCATACTTTATCAAACCCAAGCGTAAATCTATTAGCCGATTCTGTTGTGGGTTTTGAAAGAGTGCTTGAACCCGACCCGCCGGTTGCACTTTCGTATAAACCGGCGTTTGACAGCGTCCGTGATTGCATTAACAACTTCAATAATATCAACAGTAAGAGTAACCACTCTGAAGCGATTGCGTACAATAACGGCAATAAAATGGCAGTTATGTCGGATGGAACAATATGCAGAGTCTATGAATCCGACAACAAAATATACTATGAAGAATCAAGCAATGGTGGAACTTCCTGGTCCACAAAAAAGTGCATCAGCGGGAAAATGACATATTATGCATATAATCCAAGCATTGCAATAGATGCTTCAGGAAGAAGATGTGTTGTGTTCAGGAGCAACAGCTGGCGCTGGCGTATCTGGTATACCTATAGTGATGATGGAAATACGTGGCATAATCCAGTTCTTCAATACTATAGCATATTCGGGACTTCAGCACCTTCTATTGCCACAGAGGGAAACACTGCGCATATCGCTTGGGTTGCGCATTATTTGAATTGGGGTAATCCGGCAAGAAAAATATGTTATTATAATTTCCCATCAAATTCGCCAGATACCGAACCGGATTTGGAAGACCAGTTTTACAAAGATAAAGACGAAACTCAATTGTTGAATGACCAGTCAATAGCCGTAAGCAACGGGACTGTACACATAATATGGCAGGAATGGCAGGAATACGGCGGGTATATGAGAATACATAGCGCGATAAGAAACGGGAAAGACAATTGGAATACTACTAATGTAATATCAGTTACAGGACATGATTCTCATTTCCCCTCAATTGCATACGCGGATTCAGGTAAAGTAACTGCCGTATGGACTGATTTTAGCAATCATACTATTTGTTTTTCGAGTTATAACGGGACAAGCTGGAGTAGTTATGAAACGATAGCTACAATCAGTTCAGGAGGTAACGGGTATCCTGTAGTTATAAATCCTGAATATGGGGCAGTTGTCGCATGGTCAAATACGGGAAGCACTGGGAAAGACATATATTTCAGCCGGCGGATATCCGCAAACGACTGGTCAACACCCTGCAACATAAGCGGCAGTTCAGGGGTATTATCCGAATTTCCTCATATAGCATTGTCTCCTGACAGCGAATGGCTTTATACTATCTGGTCTGAGAATAATAATCCCATCTTTGATATTACGTTTAGTCCTAAAAATATTGCTCCTCCAAAAGTTGCTATCACTTCACCTCAGGAATACGATAATAAGTGCCATAAATGGAGAATCGGCTATAATATGTCGATTAAATGGATTGTTTTATCTAATAACGGCGTTACTTCCCAACAGGTGTGGCTTGCGGATACTGCGGGAGCAGATGTTTCACAAATCGGGTCAGGACAGGTATCTTCGCAGGATACTTTATATAACTGGACTGTCAATGTTAGCAAAGGAGACTATAGGATAAAAGTAAAAGCGTGGGATAGCCTAGACAATATGGGTTATGCCATATCTCAGGTATTTACAGCGACTGACGAATGGATATTCAATCCCGATTTTGAAGAAGGCGTTATTTGCTGGGAGCTAAGGGGCAAAGCAACTCTGGAAGCTTCTGCCAATAATGTCCAACATGGAGATTCCTGCGCTTACATACATAGCGATACGTTAGACGATTGGCCAGGATTTTATCAAAACAATATTCCCTGTAATGATAGCACAACATATTGGCTTACATGGTGGCAAAAAGTTCAGCCCGAAGCAGGTGCTGTAGGAGTTGGAATCGGTGTATGGAGTGTCGGAGATACTTTCCATACTGATAAATATACAGGTGATAGTATGGATTGGACATATTCTTATAATGGCTGGAACTCAAATAGATTCGATACTCTCCGGATAGGTTTGTTTGGAGATATGTCTTTCAAAGGACAGGCATGGTTTGACAACTTAAGGTTATTGGTAGATACATTGCCTCCTGAAATCAGTATTATATATCCGAATGGCGGCGAATATCTGGCAATAGGCGATACCTATCAGGTTAAAATAAGAGCTGAAGACAGTGTAGCGGTTGAATCATTGCAAATATGGTTAACGAAAACAGGGATGTCGGATACCTGTATAAAAACAGTTTTCCCGCATATAATGGGAGATACTTTTGAAATAGATTTTAACATTACGGATGCCATTGACTCAACTTTTGATGCTTATAAGATAAAAGCGATAGCGTATGACCCTGCCGGGCACAGTGCTTCGGATATGAGCGATTCCGTATTTTCCATTTGCACGGGTAAGGATTATAAAGGAGATAACTGGACGTGGACTGCTGACAGTACAAGAGAAGTTTCAGGGGGACAGTGGAATTTGGGCAGTTTCAGCATAGGCTCAGGGGTTACAATGAAAGTTAAACCCTGGAATGGCTCAGAATACGGAGATGTAATAATACATGCAAAATCAATAAGTATAGCAGGCACATTTAGCGGGGATTCCGCAGGATATGACGCAGAAAATGGACCGGGTGCAGGAGTACGAGGTTCAGTCTCGCACGGCTCATCAGGAGCTGGATTTGGGGGTAGAGGTGGACACGGCGGAAATAACGTTTACGATACGACACAGTATGGCGGGTATGTTTATGGAGACAATACAACATGGGAACGTGGTTCCGGGGGTGGGAATTCAGATGTTACGCTCTGGGGAAAAGGTGGAAAAGGCGGAGCGGCAATAAAACTGATGTGCTCTGGAAATATAAATATATCCGGAAGTCTCCGTTCCAATGGAGGATTCGGGACAGGAAGCGATGGAAAAGTTGGCGGAGGAGGCTCTGGCGGTGGCATATCTATAGAAACGGATTCATTATCGGGGAATGGAGTAATAAGTGTGAAAGGTGGAGACGGAGCTCACTCTTCCAGTCCTGCTTACACGGATGGCGGTGGCGGCGGAGCGGGCAGGATTTTTATACAATATAAAAATTCAAATTGGGCGGGAAGGCTTGACGCCAGTGGAGGAGACGGTTTTTACAATGCCTGTGACGGCCAGCCGGGAACGATTTTAGTCCGGACGCAAGATAGAACTATAGCACTATTATCGCCTGTAAACACAGCAACAAATTCTAACAGTAAAGAAGGGTTTATTAAAGGGGTAGAACTCGCAGATAACTGGATAAGGTTGACTGCAAATGATTCTATAGTCGGCAACGTAGAACTTTCACCAGTGGATAGTTTGATAATTAATTCAAATTCATACATTTTAGCAAATTCCAAGGGATATGGTCATAATACCGGAGAGGGAGCAGGACACGCGGGAAGCTCGATGCACGCAGGCGGTGGAGCATCGCATTTTACTTTTGGAGGACACGGTAACTACTATACTCCCGGAGGCACGGGAGATCACGGAGCAACGTATGATGACACGCTGAATCCCAATATTTTAGGTTCGGGAGGAGGAGACTGGGGGACAACAAGTGGATATTGGTGGGGTGGAGGTTCAGGTGGAGGCAGGATAATCTTAAGTTGTGAAAGTGGAAAAATACTGTTAAACGGAAGTCTTTCTGCAAACGGCTCTTCAGGTATATCCAAAACTTCGTATGCCGGAGGAGGCGCATCCGGGGGAAGCATATTAATTTATGCTAAAATTCTTGCAGGCACGGGAAACATAAATGCAATCGGAGGGACTGGAGGAGCAATCTCAAACTGCTATGGTGGTGGAGGTTCAGGAGGAATAGTAACGGTTTATCGAGACACTAATAACTTTACAGGAACGATTTTAGTAACAGAAGGAACGAAGGGGGGCGGGACAGCAACAGATGGAACGGTGGGTATTATTTTTTCAGATACGATTCCTGATGGTTATACCCCTGCATCATATATGGATAAAACCGGAAAACCTTTGGTATTCAAACTATACCAGAATTATCCGAATCCATTCAAAAACAGGACAATAATTCAATACTCAATACCAACAACAAGTAAAGTATCATTAAGACTTTATGATTTAACCGGGAGGTGTGTAAAGGCATTAGTCAACGAAGAACAAATACCGGGATATTACAAAGCAGAACTCAACTCAAAAGACTATCCAACGGGTATTTACTTTGCGAAGTTCAAAGCGGGCGACTATAAGGAGACAAAGAAACTCATATTGATGAAATAAAAAAATTTTAAAACAGATACGAAGCCCTTCTGGAATTTTCTGGAAGGGCTTCTATCGTTGGTACTTATATAAAATACAGAGTTTAAAGAACATCGCAGAAAAACTTGTTCGAGCCCTATCAAAAAATAATCAGAGAATATAAAAAACTTCCTCTCAAACAAGAAAGAAAACTTATTGTACTTGCCCAAAAGGGAAACTCTTCAGCACAATCAGAACTGTTACTCCATTTAATTGGATTCTTTTTGTTTCGGATTAAGACCACTCTCTATCCTTCAATCGTCAAACAATACGGGGAAGATATTCTTCAGGACTGTTTATGTCTGGCTGTTAAAAAAATTAGCACCTATAACCTGAAATATAAAAATAAAACCGGAAAATCACAGCCAGTAAACCTCAGCACGTATATGTGGAAAAGTATTACAGGTTTGATGCTGACTTCCGTTGTTAGCATTCAGCAAGGATTGGAAAAAGTAACCCCTTTTTTAACGAGAAACTTTTTGTGTGTTTATTTAGATAGTTATCCCCTATCATTCCATAAAAAAGTTTGACAGTTTTAGTTTCAAGTTTAAGTTATAGTATTATATTATTCTAAGGAATAAAAAAATAGGGGGATGGAATGAAAAAGACTGTTTTCTTAATGTTGATTCTCTTATCTATAAAAGCGCACGGAGAAGTTATCAGGGTTGAGTATGAATTTCAAAAACCCACTGTTTACAAAAATCATCAGACAAGTTATGACTGTGTTAACATCCAGGGGCTGAAAGATTTGCCTGAACCCGGAAAGCCAGTTTTACCTGTGAGACCTATAGAAATACTAATTCCTTTTGGTGAACGGGTTACAAATATTAATTTTATTCCTTATGAAGCTGAAACACTTGAGGGGTATTATAATATTCAACCGGGCGCTCCAATATTCCCTACATCACAAAAAATAAACAAAAAACCATCAAAAAATCTTGTAATATATAATCAATCAACTCCATACCCCGGCGAATCACTGTCACCTTATATGACTAATAGGTTGAATGGTTTTGATATATTAAATACGAAATTTTATCCCGTTCGGTATATTCCTAAAGAGGGAAAAATATTTTATTATAAAAGAATAACAATAGAAGTTATTACTTCACCTGATTTTAAAGTCCAAAAAGAGCAGGAATTAATGATTTTCCGGGACAATCGTATTTTAAATAGAATAAGCGCTATGGTAGACAATAAGAATACAATTACTTCTTATTCACAAACATCAAAATCTGTACACACTTCAAAATCTTCTCTTGTTTCACAATCAAATCCGTATGATTATATATTAATAACTGGTTCCGGGTTAAAAGATACTTTTCAGCTTCTCACAAACTGGAAGATTTCAAGAGGGTTACAAGCAAAAATATTTACAACAGATTCAATATATGCGAATTATTCCGGAAGTGATAACCAGGAAAAGCTAAGGAATTTTATAATTGATTGTTATCAGACATGGGGAAGTACAGCTCATCCGCTTAAATGGGTAACTCTCGGAGGGGATGTTGAAATAGTGCCTGTAAGAGGTTTGTTTGCATGGGCAACGGATGGTTCCATACCATATATGGATTCAACAATGGCAAGCGATTTGTATTATGCCGGATTAGACGGCAATTGGGATACAGATGGAGACAAAGTATACGGGGAAGGAAACTCAGCAAATGGGGGCACCGGTACTTCAGGAGAAGAAGCGGATTTTCTGGCTGAGGTTGCAGTTGGTAGAATTACTGTAAATACTCCTGCAGAAGCAGGAAATTATATCAAGAAAGTGCTTCATTATGAGAATTCCCTTGATATGGAGCATTTGAATAAGGCGCTGTTTGTGGGTGAATCTTTAGATGTATATACATGGGGATGCGATAAAAAAGATTCTGTTGCTTATTTACTTCCTCAATTCAGTATAACGCGATTATATGAAAGAGATGGCACGTTCAACGATATCCTGGGACATTTAAATCAGGGACCGCATATAATTAATCACCTTGGACATGCAAATTCAAGCATAGTTATGAAGTTAGATGGCTCAACTATTGATGCCCTTACAAATACGGAATACTTTTTGCTTTACTCCCAGGGATGTGTTACAGCTGCTTTTGACTATAGCGACGCAGTTGCAGAGCATTTTATTTTTGCTCAGGGAGGTGCGTTTGCATATATAGGAAATACAAGAGTGGGTTGGTATATGTCGGGTAAAGGAGAAGGACCTGGAGAAGCATTTGATAGAGAATTTCTTGATGCAGTATTTACTGAAGGTATAAAAAATATAGGAGCCGGACTTAACGATGCAAAAAACGATTTAGTCTCCTCTATTGGAGCAACCGGTACTATGAGGTGGTGTTATTTCACAATAAATTTATTAGGTGACCCGGAAACTCCTATTATCACAGAGTATGAAGCGCCTATTGCCGACATTAGTTCTCCTGATTTCCATGATACCCTGTGTGGTTTTTTTACGGTAAAGGGAAGTGCTACAAAAGGTGGTGCTTCCGGGGCTACGTTTGCGTCTTATCATTTTGAATACGGCGTGGGTGTTGAGCCAACCCAATGGTTTGCCATAGGTGACATTTCATATACCCCGGTTACATCCGGGATTCTTGATACTCTGGATTCAAGTTTACTGCCGGATACGACAGTTACCTTGAAACTGGTAGTGTTAGACTCAACCGGAAAGTCTTCGGTAGATGAGAGAATTGTTGTTGAAATTGACAATGCATACATTACATCCCCGGCAGAATACGAATTCTTCCGTAATGATAAGAGTATAAATATCATAGGTAATGCTTCATCAACTACATTTAACCATTATGTCGTAGAATACGGAAAAGGTAAACAACCTGTTTTCTGGGATACCCTTGTTTCATCATCCACTCCCGTGAAAGACGGTGTTCTTGCTACCTTAGATTTAGCAAGTATAACAGGGCAAGGATATTATACAATAAGAGTGAGAGAGTTTACTGCAAATTATGAACATACGGGTTACTCCACAATTGGGATTGACTCTCTGTTTTTGGTAGGATTCCCAAAGAAAATTAACGGACAATTTTTTCCCGGTACGGGTATGTGGAGCGCGCTTAAATCTAATCTCCAGGTCATTGACCTTGATAAAGATGGCGACTTGGATATTGTAGGATTTGTCAGTTATTATGACAGCTTGCTCAATGATTGGGCAAGCCGACTCTGTGTATCCTCTATGGATGGTTCTTTCTGGGATAGGAATATATCACAAAGTGGAGATATTAATTCTTCATGTATAGTTGATATAGATAGAGACGGTGATTTGGAAATTTTTGTAGCGACCGGGGGGGAGATATATGCTTTTGACCACAAAGGAATCCCGCTAATATTATGGCCGGTAATAACGGGAGATTATATCGCTATTTCCGATATCCAGAATGATGGATTATTGGAAATTATTATTACCGGAGGAGGAGAGATATCTATATACTCCTCAAGTGGACAGATAATTTCGGGCTGGCCACAATCAATCGGAGAAAATATATTTGCCCCTCCATGTGTTGGTGATTTAACCGGTGACGGCAAAATGGAGATAATAATTCAAACAACTTCTGCGTCGGGAAGCAAGGTATATGCATATAGCTATGATGGCAATCTCTTATCCGGTTGGTCCAAACATGTTTGTGGATACCGTTCTCGGAGCGTCCCTGCATTAGGGGATATTAATGGAGATGATTCTTTAGAAGTAATTGCATACGGGGACAGTGTATTTGCATGGAAATATAATGGGACTCTTTTGAGTGGATTCCCGGTTCAAGTTACTCCCGGGGACACAAATACTATCCACTTTGAAGTTACTCTTGGAGATTTTGATGGCAACGGAAATCCAGAAATTGCACTTACTACGAATCAAGGAGTGCTTTATACTATAAAATCTGATGGCAACATCTATCCCAATTTCCCTGTGGGCGATTCTACGCTTATTTCTCCAATCATCGCGGATATAGGTGGGGATTCAAAGCCGGAAATATTGGCTAGTTCATCAAAGGACAAGCTATTTGCATTTAATACCGATGGCTCATTGGTGAATGGGTTTCCTCTAAATAAACCAACTGGAGACCATCCTCCGCTTGCTGTGGCGGATTTGGATAAAGATAGTGACATGGAAATTATCCTTGGCATAAAAGATTACATTCTCGCTTGGGATATAGGAAACAACACAGGTATGGCAGAATGGGGAAAGTGGCGGCATGATGCGTGGAATACAGGTGTATATGACTTCGTTCCCAGTCTTATCCCCATAGTAAGCTGTACAAAAGTTACTCCCGGATGGTGTAATCCCGGGGAGACCGTGGTTATAAGGGCAAATGTTTGGGATGAAGATGGTATAGGAAAAGTAATAGCAGAGATTGAATCTCCGGATGAAACAATTCGGGCTTCACTAACTTTATACGATGACGGCGCACATAACGATTCAACAGCCGGGGATGGAATCTATGGGAATAGCTGGACAACACTCTCTCCTACTCCTTATAGATATCTTGTGGACATTATTGCTATAGATGCAAAGTCAGACACAAATACGGTAAACAACAGTATCTGGTTTACAACCATAAATGAACCATGGGTTAAGTTTGAAGTTTTTAAGTTCCAAGGCACAGACACTATACCTTCTCCCGGAGACAACTATCTTCCATTTACTATTGCCTTAAAAAATGTAGGTCCGGTTAATTGTAATAATGTAATGGCAAGTATACGAACTTCCAGTCCGTATATTTCCGTTAAGAACGATACGGTTAATTTTGGCACTATACTTGCTGATTCTACGGTAGTTAGCCCTTCTTATTCTTTCTATATTAATAATATTAATAAGTTATGCCCTCACGACAAAGTAATTCCGGTTGATTTAACAATTTTTGATGCAGGCACTAACATTTGGGAGAATACTTTTAACATTGTAATAATTGATGATACGCCTCCCAGAATCCAGTTTTATC
The DNA here is from genome assembly GCA_041649255.1 of bacterium. Taxonomy (NCBI): domain Bacteria; species bacterium. The sequence goes on along the minus strand of JBAZNK010000006.1, from coordinate 45,907 downwards.
CGTACCGACTATCAAAGAGGTCTCTCAACCCTGGAGATACGCTTGGATTCAATGTAAGGCTTTTAGAAGGAAGTGGAATCAAAAATATGACTATCTATTTTGAGGATGGCGATATTAGTACGATAGTTGATTCGGCGCAATTATATGACGATGGTATGCATAACGACAGTTTATCTAACGACATGGTTTACGGGAACTTCTGGGGAACGAAGCTTGCGAGCAAGAATTACAAGATAAATCTGAAAGCTCTTGATTCCATCGGCAATGGATTGGACACTTCGGATATTGGTAGATTCACGACTGTGCCTCTGCCAACATCCGGACTTCTTTTGGTTCTTGACGACCTTGGACGCGAAGTCATAAAACAGCCATTTGCCGGATATTCCTATGGAGCATATGATTGCTCTTACAGAGGTGAACCATGGAACTTGAGTTATAAACCGTATGATGCTGTTATCTGGTGGAGTGGTCCAAACAGCGTTATGTACTCAGTATTCGACTCACTTAGTAGTTATCTGGATGGTAGTGGAAAACTTCTTATAACCGGGCATGATATTGCCGAGGACATAAAAAGTAGTGATTTTATTAGCGATTATCTGGGTGCGGGATATAGTAGTTCCACCATTGGCTACACCAAGATCAGTGGCTATAGTAGTGACCCCATTAGTGATGGACTTACCCTTGGGTTAATCTCCGGGCAGGCATATCAAACGCTTAGCTATTCAAGTCCTGCCAGTTCGATTCTGTGGTATGATTCAAAGAAAGATGGCAATATTCCTCAACCAAGTGCTCAAAAATCAATGAAAACTTATTCGACTACACTTATCAATTCGCCCTTTATTAACAAGGAATTCTCCAACATGAAGATGCCCGGACGGCACGACAAAGGTATAGAATTCCAGGCTAAGTCTATACATGCCGGTCTAAGCATAGAGGTAAACTCATCAAGACGAATATTTCTCTCTTTCGGAATTGAGGACATTGAAAATGATTGGGATAAGAAGAAACTCTTGAACAGGTCTCTTGCATGGTTGCTCAGCGCCCCAAATCAGTTTTCACTTCTTTCTCCGGCAGATGGCGAGACTCTTTCTACATACACGCCTGATTTTTCCTGGGAAAACACGGATGACCCCAATAGCGACCCCTTCCTCTTTGCTTTGCATATAAGTAGGGATTCAGTTTTTAGTGATACGGCTACAGTAATCTATGATTCCGTATCTACTGAAAATTATCAAATAACTACATCGTTATCTAAAGGAACTTATTATTGGAGAGTACTGGCATATGATACAACAGATGCATTTAGATGGAGTGAAGAAATCAGGTCATTCCGTATTTTTGAAGTAGGGACAGAAGATAGTACGGTTCGTCCTCTTGTATTTAAGTTTTTGGGAAATCATCCAAATCCCTTCTCCAAAATTACCAATATTAGATATCAAATTCCTCAAAAGAGTAAAGTAAAAATAAAATTATACGACTTATCAGGAAGGCTGGTAATGAGTTTAATGGATAAAGAGCAAGCGCCGGGATACTACACAGTGAAATGGAACGCAAAAAATATTGCATCGGGAGTATATTTTCTATTTTTTGAGGCAGGTGATTTTAAAAACGTTAAAAAAACTATTCTTTTGGAATAGGGGGGTGTTTTTATGTATAAGCTTTTATTCGCTTGCGTTTTGTTTTTATGGACAGGAATCTGTTATTCACTGGAAGACAATATCACAGGGTGGTACGTTGGAAACACAGAAGTTCACATCGTAGTAGATTTCGTTACTGCTGATTCGTGTGTTCTCTACAGAGGCAGTTCTTGCTTGGGAACCTTCAGCGAGAACCTTATCTATAGAGACAAGGGACTCACAAAAAACACACCGTACACTTACACTGCCTACTTTCATGAGGATACTTCTATCTCTACAAAAGTAGTAAATATCACAACAGGCCAGGTAAAAGGCTGGATAGAGTATCCCACTATCTGGCGTACTACTGAAAGCCCATTTTATGTAGAGGAAGGTGGGATTACTGTAAGTGGTGATTCGGGGAAACTCACAATAGAGCCGGGTGTTAAGGTTTTCTTTAGAGACACATTTGGGAGCATTATGGTTCAAAAAGGTCTTCTTGAGGTAGCGGGCACCCAAGGGACTCCGGTATTTTTTGGCCCTGAGACACCAACATCCTATTTCAATGGTATATTTATATGGGGAGATGAGACAGACCATTCGGAGATTTCTATGCAGTGGGCTGAGATACGTCGTGGTTACTGGGGTATCCATCTCGAGAAAACTTTTTCCTCAAACGTATCCAATACATCAATTACAAACTGCTACTACTCGGGAATAGTCTGCTCTGACGGTGTTCCTACCATAAACAATTGTTTTATTGCTGATAATCTTGTAGGAATTCACTGCACCAGCAATTCAGCTCCTGTTATAAGCCAATGTGAAATAGTTAATAATACCTTGTCGGGGATACAATCGGGTGGTGGGGCAACTCCTGTAGCTAATGGCAATAATTTTGCTTGCAGTGATAGTTTCGCTATTAACAATACAGACCCATCCGTTACTATAAATGCACAAAACTGCTGGTGGGGGAATATTACGGGGCCAGTCCATTCGGGTAATAAATATGCAAAGCTTGGTGAAAAAGTGAGTGACTATGTTAATTACCAAAACTTCAAAAAAGATGGTCCCTACAATGTTAGCACGGCTTCTATTGACTTAAGGATAGATTCAATCAAGGTCATGCAAGCCACTGATGATATGGATATGATTCAAGCCGGCAAAGGTGCCACAGTACGGTTATTCCTAAATATTGGCCGGTGTAAAGAGGTGGAGGACGTAATTGCACGTCTGGATTTCAATGGGCAGTATTTTTCTTCTGCGTTTGACGTAAACTCTGACGGTCCAAAGACAATCAAGTGTTCCCAGAGTTGGGTAACACGTGAACTACTGGATGGACAAAACACTATCAATTTCTACATACCTTACAGGCTTGTTAATGAAGGGAGTCTGAGTATCAATGCTGAAGTAGACCACCTCAACAGTATCTCCGAGAGAGACGAAGATAACAATGAAGTGGATACCTCCGGGACAATCAAACCTGTGCCGCCCCAATGGATAGTCTACTATTATGGATTGCGTGGGGGGGCATGGTCTTTTCCAGGGAGCGGACCTACAGAAGAAGAAATAAAGGAATTTTCAATGAAGAATCATTCTTTTCTGGAAAGTGCTTATCCTTGTCGTTTCTTAGCTATCCATCAAGGCTGGTCTGCCCCGGGGGCAGCCGGAATCACAGTAAGTGCGATGGCGTATCTGAAAAGCAAACTCCTCTTAACTTATGGGAATGCGCTTGCCGTGGGCATCGTGCCGGCAGATTATATGCCGGAGCACGGAATCTCGGCTGGCGGGATTTACCGATATACTGCGCTTGTAACTTACAGAGATTACAAAGACGATCAATGGTGTGCTGCTCACGAACTAAGTCATTCCTTTGACATCCTTGATGAATACTATGATATTGACAATCCAGAGACTCTCCCCTGGAAGGAACTGGAAAAACGTTATCCCAATGGGTATATGGCGAGTAATGGTTGGTGGGCAGAGAAGAAGAGAGATGGTTGTATCTATAACATCTGCCCGAAAGATTCGGCATCAGGCGCGAATGTTTACAGTTTTATGGGGAACAATGCTAACATAAAACACTGGATACCCAAAGTAGATTTTGATGCGCTGTACACCAAACTGTGTGTTACCAAGAAGAGCCAAGTGGATAGACGTCTTCTTGTAAACCTTATTTTGTATGCGAATGACTCGACCGTTGCCATGCCTTTCTACGAACTCCAACCAGGTAACCCAGATATCGGCACCCAGGGAGATTATGAACTACAGTGTCTCAATGCAACGAGTAATGTGCTTGCCAGTATGAAGTTCAATGCGGACTTTTCAGAGATTGATACATCGTGTGGTCTTGGAGTGTTTTACGTCTGTGTTGGGCTGGAATATCCCGTGAATACGGCCAGAATTGTACTGAAACACGGTGCTCAAAATATATTTCAGAGGATACTGACTCCAAGTTCTCCTACAGTTAAACTCCTCAGTCCGACCGGCGGAAGTATTCAGGACAGTATCGTAGTTGCGTGGTCTGCTGATGACCCGGATGGGGATACACTTGCCTATGCTGTTTTATATAAAAGCTCATCAGGTGCGGGATGGATGCCGCTTGTATCTGACCTTAAGGATACAAGTTATACGGTAGATGCCAACTGGCTGAACTCAGATAGTGCCTTTTTCAAAATAATTGCTACGGATGGCATTAATAGCACAGAAGACTCTTCGGATGCAGCTTCTGGGATAGCGAATCGCTTTCCGTCTCTCTCTATAAGTAAACCTTCCGATAGTTCAAGCTTTGCGCATACTCAAGAAATAATGCTTTCAGGAAGTGCTTACGACCAAGAAGATGGGACTCTTCCGGAATCATGCCTTGTGTGGATTTCAAACATAGATGATACTCTTGGTAGAGGAAGTTCAATAAAAAGTACCTTATCTCTTGGGGCACACCAGATATATTTTTCAGGGGTTGACAATAATGATGCAGAAACAATAGATACAATTACACTTTTTGTTGTTGCAGATACTTTGCCTGACCTCTTTATTGCTGAACAAGACATAAACGCACCAGACACTGTTGGAATTCTTGATACCTGTTACATTCGTGCTACCATACACAATGGCATCAGGGATGTAAACTGTATTGGAACCATCTATATAAATCTATGCGATTCTGCTCACGAACTAAAAAGCGAGGCAATATCGATTGAAGCAAATAGTACAGCCCAGATTCTAACTTTGTGGACACCTACAGTATCTGTAAAAGATACTATAATAGTGAAAATTACCGAGACAGATTTGCCGGAAACCGATACAACTAATAATATTGCGAAAAAAGCAATCTATGTTCGCACCATTGGCGAAGATTCAGACCAAAGGATTCCAAAAGTATTTTTCTTATCCCAAAATTATCCAAATCCTGCTTTAAGTTCTACAAACATACGATTTGGTATTCCGAGTGCAGGAACAGTAAACCTTACTGTTTACGATATTACAGGAAGGACAGTGAAAAACCTTGTTGCGAATAAAGAATATAAACCGGGGTATTATACAATAGTATGGGACAGATGCAATAACAGGGGAGAAAAAGTATCAAGCGGAGTCTATTTTATTAGGCTAAATAAAGACAACAACAGACTTACTCGTAAGACGGTCTTATTGAAGTAAATTAAAGAGGTGTCAGACAAAAGTTTGACAGTTTGGAAAAATACTATAGGATAAATTTATATGGTGGCAGATGTGGTAATTGAAATGGTCTGGTTCCTATAGTTCCTTTTCCTGTCGGGATAAGTCCTGCTATCTAATGAATTTTTGTCGTCTCAAGCGCTCAGCAAGGATTGGAAAAAGTAACCCCTTTTTCAACGGAGACATTTTGAGGTTGTGTTAACACAGCACTTTTAACATTTTCCCAGACCGTACTCATGGATCTTTGTGTGTTCATTCCCTAGTTTACAACAACCTGACTTCTGCCTCGAAACTTAGATAGAGACTGTAAAATTGTCTCTCTCCTATTTTTTAAAATTGTTACTGACTGCCAATACTCCGACTTTGGATTCCAAAAACCAAAACATACAAAACAAGTCAACAAAATTGACGCATGTCAACAAAGTTGACTTTTGTTCACAAGTCATTATTTAATAGGCTTCCATAAAAAACATGTCAACAAGGTTTACACAAATCTAGTGATATTCATAATTGTTGCTATTGATAAAATTCCTTTATTTATAATGTGTTTTGGCAAGTTTGTTTTCAGTTGTCACAAATATTGCTATGTTTGTAAAGTTGATAGGAGGTTTGGAGGGAAACAATAAAACATAGAATAAAGGAAAAAAATAAAAGAATTACCGGAGGATAATGAATGCAAGACAGGAGTTTCTTAAGAAAATGGAGCATAATCGAAGTGTTCTTGTGGTAGATGACGAGCCGGAATTTTGTAAAACGCTGAAAATGCTCTTTGAAAAAGAACGGTATGAAGTAAGTTATGTGCTGACAGGGAAAGAAGCAATAAAAAAACTTGAGTGGAAAAAATTCAACGTTGCTTTGCTTGATATTAAACTGCCGGACATTGAAGGGACAGCGTTGATTCCTGTTTTTAAAAAGATACATCCTGATATAAAAATAGTAATGATGACAGGGCACTCTACCAAAGAGAATATTCTCCATGCCTTAAACAACGGGGCATCATATTATTTTGAAAAACCGTTCAACATAGAAGAACTACTTACAAAAATTCATGCGCTAATTGAAGAACAAAATAAAACTTCGTTGAATACAAAGAATACAGGGGAATCAAATACACAGGAGATTGCGCTTCCCCAAAATTTACCCTTCAAGGTTCAGAAAGCAGTTGAATATATAAAAAAGAATTATGCAAATCCGGATTTAGGTTTAAAAGAGATTGCTTCTTCGGTAACTCTAAATCCTAAACGTTTTTCTTTTTTATGGAACACGACAACAAAAGTTAGCTTACCTGATTTTATAAATGACATTAGAACAACAAATGCAAAGAGACTGCTTTTAGAAACAACAAATTATACATCTCAAATAGCTCATAGCGTAGGATTTGACTTCCACAATTTCAATCGGGTTTTCAAAACAAAAATGGGAACTTCGCCACTTAAATATAGAAATTCCCATTCTCAAGAATTCCCCACATAGATATTTGCAAATAAAAATAGATAAATGTCCATAAATATAGATATTTGCAAATGCTTTTATTTTGACAAGAATAGAAAGCCGAATGTAATATTATTTTTTACTATTTAGTAAAATTATGCGGAGTAAATACATTAATTATTAATAATATGTTTTTGTTACTCCTTTTTTTGTAACAATATTAAATCCGAAGTTTTTTACATTTTTTATATACATAAACTATTATCATCGAATGAAAAGACAAAACTTGTACGATAGGCAAACAGGTATAAGTTACTTACTACAAAAATCAAAAGGACTTTTAAGAGGGAAACGTTTTATCCACATCCTTGCAATAATTATCCTTGGTATAATCGTATATGTCAATTCTTTCAGAAATGAATTCGTTTATGATGATATTCCTATTATAGAAAAAAACCCTTATATTAAAAATTGGAAATATATTCCTAAAATCTTCACTACAGATATCTTTTGTATGAAAGACGATCCTTCTCACAGAAACAATAAAAACACTAATCATTATTACTACTATCGTCCTTTTCAGTCTATATCTAATATGCTTGATTATTATTTGTGGCGACTTAATCCAACAGGTTATCATTTTAGTAATTTACTATGGCATTTACTGACTGCAGTACTTGTGTATTTCTTTGTAAATTTAATCTCCCGCACCCCAAGAGTTTCGTTAATTACAGGTTTGCTTTTTGTCGTGCATCCCCTACATACGGAAGCGGTAGCCTATATTTCAGGCAGGACAGACTTAATGGTAAGCAGTTTTATATTATTAACGCTTATATTGTTTATTAAATATCGCCAAACTTCATCAATAGAAACAGGTTTTAACTTGCGTAATCAAAAAAAGTATTACTACTATACTGGTGCAATTTTTTCTTTCATATTTGCCCTGTTATCCAAAGAGACAGCAGTAATGCTTCCATTTATACTAGTATTGTATGATTACTCATTAGGGTTAAACATAAATGTTTTAACTTTAAGAGAAAAAATAAAAAATAATTACTCTTTTTTGTTTTTATATGCCCCTTTTTTCTTAGGAACTTTACTGTATATATTGTTGAGGATTTATGTTTTAACCTTTGGTAATTGGCCTTCTGGTAAAATCAACTTTTACTTAAGACTGCTTACTACCTGTAAAAGTATTGTTCTATATTTGAAATTACTTTTTCTTCCATTTGGGTTATACATGGACCGCATTTTAACTATAACAACTTCTATATTTGATCCTGCAGTTTTAGTATTTATAATTATAGGAATAGGAGTAATTATGGCATACAAATATAATAGAATTGTTTTCTTTGGTGCATTATGGTTTTTGTTGTTCTTTATCCCTACCTCTCATCTTATAGTACCTCTACCAAGAGGAATGCTTGAGCATTGGATATATCTTCCATCCATAGGGTTCTTTATGATTCTGGCAACAGGCATTGATAAAACTCTTAGGTTGCCTTTTACAACAGGGTTCAAAAACATTATAAAGTTCTTTATCGCTGCGGTAATTCTTATGTATGCCGGACTTACTATACGGCAAAACAATATTTGGAAAAACCAAATTACTTTATTTCAGAATATATTGAAATATAATTCTTTTTGCCCTGAAACATATAATAATCTTGGAAATATTTATGCACAAAAAGGATTGTTGGATGAAGCAATCCAAGAATACAAAAAAGCTTTAATACTAAATCCCGATTCACCGGATATACACAACAATCTTGGAGATGTTTATGAAAGAAAAGGATTATTAGATGAAGCAATCCAAAAGTACAAAAAAACTTTAATGCTAAATCCTAATACGCCTGGTATACACAATAATTTTGGGAATATTTATACAAAAAAAGGATTATTTGAAGAAGCAATTCAAGAATACAAAAAAGAGTTAATACTAAACCCCAATTTTCCTGAAATACATAACAATCTTGGAAATATTTATGCACAAAAAGGATTGTTTGACGAAGCAATTCAGGAATACAAAAAAGCTTTAATACTAAATCCCGATTCACCGGAGATACACAACAATCTTGGAGATGTTTATGAAAGAAAAGGATTGTTTGATAAAGCAATAAACGAATCTAAGGAGGCAATAAAACTAAAGCCTGATCTGGCAGAAGCATATAATACTCTTGGAAATGCCTATAGAGCTAAAGGGGCAATTGATTCAGCCATATATGAGTACAATAAAGCTTTAACAATAGACTCAACTTGTGAAGCATCAAGGAAAAATCTAGAATATTTACAGCGGTTAAAAACAAAATAATCCTCAGGAAAAATGGAAAAAATTATCGCTTAATCATTCAAAAAACAATCTCTTTTTAGAGATTTTCCTGTATAACTACTGAGATTATCAACAACTCTAAAAACCTCTTTTCAAAAAAATGCTTTGGTCATATCTCCATTATCATTAAATTTCATAGACTCTTAAACAAGAAATGAGAACGTTTTCCCACAAATTTTGATTTGTTTTTTTATAAATTCTTACAATACAACAACATTTTAAATACAGAAATTCATATTCGAAAAATTTCCCACATAGATATTTGCAAATAAATATAGATAAATGTCCATAAATATAGATATTTGCAAAGCCTTTTCCCTTGCAATAAAGCAAGAAAAAGTTATTTTTCAATATAATAAAAGGAGGTGAAAGAAAGTTTGTTTTACAGACTTATTTTTATGAGTAACAGCAAGGAGAAAAGGAGGTAAAGATGAAGTGTTTCGCTCTCGCAGTGCTTTTTGGGGCTACTCAGGTTTTTGGAGCCCAATATGTGCTTGTGAAATCCGCATTCTCAGTTACGGGTGGAAAGTCAAGTTCGGCTAACTACTCTATGAAAGATGCGGCAGGCCAATCCGTTATCGGGCAGTCCCGGGCAGCTAACCGTATTGAGCAGGCGGGGTTTTATACCTGTCTAACGCGTCCAAAGGTGGGCGTATCGGATAACCCGCTTATTCCGAAGGTATTCAGTATGGCTCATCCGTGGCCAAATCCGATTACAAATAGCAGTGTGACGATTAGATACGGGATTCCGAAAACAAGTAATGTCAGCATAAAGGTTTACAATCTTGCAGGCAGTGTTGTGCAAACACTGGTTTCCGGGGAACAAATACCGGGAATGTATAATATGTTATGGGACGGGACTAACAAGCAGGGAGAAAAAGTAGCGCAGGGAATTTATTTTGTACGTATGTCTGCTTCTGAATTCAGAGCAACGAAAAAAATGATATTAATGAAGTAAGTCAGGAACACTGATAAGTTAGTCTAATGCCACTGTGTGGCAAAGTCTAACTAAGGAGGGAGAAAATGAGAAAAATATTGAGTACCATTGCGATGTGTATTCCATTATTTGGTGGATTGCAGGCAGCTCAGAGAAATGCGAGTCCTATCCGCGCTGCAACAAATACCGCTCCTATTCGTGTAGAAGAAGAGGCAAAAAGAAATACGAATTCTACACTTACAAACTTACACGAGCTTAATTACCAGGGATGGATAGCTGCTGCAAAAGATACTACAGGAGCAGGTATTACAGGGACAATGGGAATGATTTTCAGGTTATATAGTGAGTCAACGGGAGGAAAGGAATTGTGGAGTGAAACACAAACTAATATCCAGGTAGATAACGGGCTGTTCAATGCAGTGCTTGGAAGCGTCAAGCCTATTCCTACTGATATTTTTACGGGTGCATCATTATGGCTTGAAACACAGGTAGGCGACGATATTCTTACCCCGCGCAAGAAACTAGCCAGCGTGGGTTATGCAATAAAAGCAGAAAAAGCAACACATTCCGATACTGCTGACTTTGCAAGAAGCGTCATTTATCTTGATGGCAAAAGCAAGAATGATTATAAGGCTTTTTGTACGGACGAAGCTGCCCATAATCATTTAGGACAAAGTTGGGAGGCAACTAGTGGCGGTATAGGGTTAGCTAAAACATTGACTGTAAGCACTACGAGCGATATATATTGTGAATATGATGGAGCATACAATAATAATACAGGTACAGGCAATACATACGGAGGGTATCTTGAGGCTGGAGGCTCAGGCACAGGCAATAAATTTGGTTTATATAGTAAGGGAGTAGGTCCTTCAGGGTCGAGTAATAGTGCCAATGGAGCGTATGGTTATGCTATGCATCTGGGTTCAGGCACTGCATATGGAATGACGGGCAGTGCAAATCAAACGAGTACAGGTGATGCAATAGGAGGATATTTTGCCGGATGGGGAAGCGGAGAAGGCGGAAAAAGATATGGTGTATACTGTGAAGCAAACGGTTTCTACAGCTATGATGGATTCGCGGTTTATGGAAGCACTGACCATACAAGCACAGGTAAAGCTTATGGTGGTTATTTTGAAGGAAAAGGCTCAGGGACAGGATATAAATATGGTTTGTATAGCGGAGCTACCGCACCCGCAGGTTCAAGCAATGATGCATACGGAGTTTATGGCTCTGCTCAACACGCAGGCTCGGGCCCGTCATTTGCAATTTATGGTAATGCCAGTAATACAGGTAACGGAAATACATACGGAGGTTATTTTGAGGGGAAAGGCTCAGGAACAGGGGCTAAAGTAGGTGTTAGAAGTATTGCAACTGCACCTGCAGGTTCAAGCAATCCGGCATATGGAGTTTATGGTGGCGCCACTAATGCAGGTTCAGGGGATGAGACAGGAGGATATTTTGAGGCAAATGGCTCAGGAACAGGAACTAGAAGGGGCTCATGGGGTAAGGCAACTTCAACTTCAAGTGCCAGCATAATAGGAAGTGAAGGTGAGGCTACTCATACAGGTGGTTCCGGTTCAGGATCTGTAAGGGGAGTTTACGGTTATGGTTCTCATTCAGGGACAGGCTACGCCGCCGGAGGTTATTTTTCTGCAGAAGGTGCAGGTTCAGGTGATAAATATGGAATATATACAACTACAGGGGGGAGTGGAACCCAATATGGTTTGTATAGCACCTTAAGTCCAAGCACAGGCAGTTCAGGATATGGCGTTTATGGCAGTGTCAGCCATTCAAGCACAGGTGCTTCATATGGAGTTTATGGTAGTTCCAACCAGACAAGTACAGGTGTTTCATATGGTGGTTATTTTGAAGGAAAAGGCTCAGGGACAGGGAATAAAAAAGGTGTATGGGGGTATACAGAAGGTTCCTGTTCGGAAATGATGGGCGTTCATGGAGATGCTATTTCCTCTTATTCGAATGAAGGAGATGTTTACGGAGGATATTTTTACGCGAATGGTTCAGGTAGTTACGATGATAGATATGGAGTATTAGGATGGGCTGCTGGCAACGGAAGTTATAGAAAATATGGTGGGTATTTTCTAGCGACTGGAGACGGGACAATAAAATACGGGGTATACTCTAGCACTGGAGGAAATTTTAAAGGTTCTTCGAGCAATAGTAGCAATTTTGCCGGATATTTTGGGGGAAACGTAGGAATCACAGGAATTTCGGCTGCAGGAAATAATTCATTGCTTATTGACCATCCTCTTGACCCAATGAATAAGACTTTGCGGTACAATTCTGTTGAATCACCCGAAAATCTTTGTTTATATAAGGGGAAAGTAAAATTAAATGCTAACGGTGAAGCAACAGTAGAAATGCCAAATTATTTTGCAGCGCTTACAAAAGAAAATGAAGCAATAGTAACTTTAACACCAATCGGTAAGCCTTTCCAGGTAGGATATGAATGGCAATCCGGTAATACAAAATTTACTGTTTACGGCGAGGCTAACAAAGAAATTTCCTATACTGTTCTTGCGGATAGAGATGACCCAGTAATAAAAGAATTACGGAAACCAGTAGAAGAGTATAAGGGGAAAGACAAGACTTGCGAAAAGGGCGAACTACTTTATCCGAGAGCTTATAGTTATTCAGAGACACTAGGAAAAGATTACAAGATTCAGCAAGAGCAACTGAAACATAATAAGAAGGAAAAAATCAAACAGATTAGTTTAGATTAAGCGAATTATGTAGGGGCGGAAAATCCGCCCCTACATAATAATTCTTAAAAGAATTGTGGCGAAAAAAGAACAGAATAAAAATCCTTTTATTCTTGTTTATCTAAATATACAAATTAAATTTAATTTTAAGCATAAAGATGTCTTGACATTTCTCATCGATATTTTAATATGAATAAAATCTCTTCATTTTTGTTAAAAATATATTATAAATAAAAATTACTAATATATATAATCTGAATTTATTATAATTGTAGAGATACGGTATGTGATATTCGTATCAACTTGCTTCGTATTTGCAAGATAGGAGGTAAGATGAAAAAAATTTTTAGCATAACTGTAATAACCCAATTTATTATATCTTTGCCTGTAATCGCAAGCACAAATGCAGACATGGCTATCAGCACAAATACAGTATGGAATAAGGCAGGTAGTCCGTATATTATTACGGAAAATGTTCTAGTAGATACTTCCGCAACACTTACTATTGAGCCAGGAGTTGAAGTAAAACTTAATAGTGGAAAGTGCATACTGGTAAAAGGAGTTTTGAATGCAATCGGTACACCAAGTGATTCGATTATAATATCCGCACAAAACACCACACAGCGATGGCAGAGACTATGGTTTCAATCAACTTCAAGATGTAGTTTGAAATACTGCAGAATTGAGTATGCCGGTAGTTCAGCTATATACAATGAAGGTAGTAATTCGCTCTACATTGGATATAATACAATATCTAATAATTCGGCTTCTTATGGTGGGGGAATCTATAATTATTCTGGCAGAGCTACAATAACTAACAACACAATATCTAACAACTCAGCTTCTTATGGCTATGGAGCTGGTAGTGGCGTCTGTAATTATGGCAAAGCTACAATAACGAACAACATAATATCTAATAACTCAACTACTTGTTATGGTGGCGGTATCTTTAATTATGACTCGGCAATAATAAACAACAACACAATATCTAACAACTTAGCTAATTATTATGGTGGGGGTATCTTTAATTCTGGGACAGCTACAATAACAAATAACACAATATCTAACAACTCCGCTTCTTCTGGTTATGGTGGTGGTGGCGGTGTCTGTAATTTTGGTACAGCTACAATAATTAACAACACACTATCTAATAACTCGGCTTATTATGGCGGGGGGAGTGTATATAATTATGGCAAAAAAGCCACAATTAAATATAACGCTATAATAGATATTACTACTTCTGCAATCTACAATAACGGGGGGATTCTTTTCGTTCGTACAAACAATATTTCTTCTACTGGCTACGCTGTATATAACAATGACACTCTGAATATTGATGCAAAATATAATTACTGGAACACTACAAGTTCAAGTATAATTGATACAAAAATTTATGATTATTATGATTCTAATTTTTATGGTATAGCTTTTTATCGTCCATTCCTTTCTGCTCCGTTCAGCGATACGATTGCCCCTCCGGCACCAATCAACCTCACTGCTAATAAATTAGGCAGTGATTCTACTTTTGAAATCAACTGGATTAACCCTACTGACCCAAGTGGTATTTCAGAATATTACTATAAGATCGGTTCCGCCAAGGTAGGTTCTGCACCGACTTCTGACTTTGATACCACCAGCGCATTCCATTACCCGCCGGATACAATTACTCTGGCGGCAAACGAGTCTTTGTTTGTCTGGTTAGTGGATAGTAGCGGAAATGTAAATTACAAAAATAGGGCATCTTTACGCCTTGTAGAAATAGAAGAAACAACTCACAATTCAAAATTCACAACTCAAATTTCAATAACCCCAAACCCTTCTATGGAAGATGTTGTGATTAAGTATGGCTTACCTGAAAAATTAAATGTAGCTTTAAGTCTTTACAATATATCAGGCAGGTTGGTTAAAACTTTTTACTCCGGCAGTCAAGAAAAAGGCTACCACACAGTTAATATAAGAGAGGATGAAGTTGCCAAAGGAGTTTATTTCCTGAAATTCCAAGCAGATAATTATACAGAAACGAAAAAATTAGTGCTAATGAAATAACACATATAGAAAAAGGATTTTTATTATAGCAAGTTTACACAAACACACATTATTCAAACTGCGAATAGCATAATATCTGTTCAGTTGCTAATTTACAACAACCTAACTTTTATCCCAGAACTTAGACAGGGATTGTAAAAATCAACACCCCCTATTTTTTTTAATTACCACTGTCCGCTAACGCTTCGAAAAATTCCCCACATAGATATTTGCAAATAAATATAGATAAATGTCCATAAATATAGATATTTGCACATGAAATTTTATTGACAGATAGGGGGAATAAACTCAAATTCTTAATATAATATTTTATTTAATCATTGATTTATAGAATGATTTTATTAATTAGAACTTTTTTGAAAAGTAAATTGCTCTTTTTAGGGCAAAGGAGGTGGAGATGAGATTATTGAAGCAAGTAGTTGTAATAGTGGGAATGTTGGGGTTTATGGTTGGAGATAGTTTTGGAGTATGGCCATTTAATGCGGCGGGAAACACTTTTCTTTGTTCGCCAGCAGTGAGTGATTTAACAAACGTAGGACCTGGTTCAGAAATCGTTATAGGTAATTCAAATTCTTTTATTTATTGTCTTAGTAGTACAGGTACATTACTGTATGCATTCGGGGAACCTAATGGCAATGAGCCTCTTCATCCAGTAATAGCAGATATAAACAATGATAATGTTCCGGAAGTTTTATTTAACAGTTCTGGCAATACTACTAACGCAGGAATTTATTGTCTAGATAATACTTTAGCACAATTAGGGAATTCAATCCCGACTGGACAAAATTATGCACGGGGGGGATTAACGGTTGCTTATGTAAGTAACGGCGATATTTTCCCAAAAGTTTTAGCAGGAGGAAATAATGGGTTGCATTGTGCTTCTTGGGATGGCACTAACAGCTTGCAACAAGATTGGGTATTTCCAACTACCACACATGCAACATCTCCTGCAGTTGCAGATATTGATGAAGATGGAGACATGGAAATAATATTTGGGAGTGGTCGTACGGTATATTGTCTCAATGGTTCTGGAGGTCAGAAACATACGTGGATGGCAGTTTTACCGACTCCTATGATGGGAGCTGTAGCAATAGCTGACGTTGATGGTGACTTAAAACCTGAAATTTTAGTGTCAGATGGTGTACATGGTGGAGATGAAAATGTATTATATTGTCTTGAATGGAATACAGGACTATCAAGCTTACGAGAAAGATGGAGGTTTATACATACCCCCTCAGGCACAAATTCTGCGGAAACCATGTCTATGGTGGCTATTGCCGACTTAAATGAAGCAGATGATCAAAGTAAACCTGAAATTGTAGTATTTTCAAATACAAGTTTTGATAATATGGAAGATATGCTCTTTGTTCTTCGGGATAACGGACCTTCTGTTCAACCAACTATATATCGTCAAGTAAATGTAATTGATGGAACGACTGGTTCGGCCCCTGCTCCTGTTATTTGCGATATTGATAAAGATGGCATAAAGGAGATAATATGGGAAGGGACTAATGCTTTATATGCCTATGATGTTATAAGGGGAGGCACTGGGGGGATGGATATCATTGATAATACTTTCACATCTCGAACTGGATGGGAACATCCTGCTGTAGCTGATATAAATAATGATGGACATGCAGAGATAGTGGCAATTTCTAACAATACAGGAGTTGATATACTAACTTCGTCAAGTTGGGCATCTTGTAGAGATCAATTCTCCTGCTATAGTTACCACATATCCAATATTAATAATGACCTTGGTGTACCAAAACTTGAGCCTAAATCATGGGAATATCACAATACCTGGCTTACGCAAGTTTCATTTGATACTTTATCCAGATATGGTTGGTTTGACCAACAGGCACCTATTAATACGAACCAAATTGTAAGGTCTGTTAATGGACACTGGGCAGTAGGAGATAACGGATTGGTGCTTGGAAGGAATACGGATTTTTCATGGTCTGACAAATCATCCTCTTTAAGTTCTGCTGGTATCAATCCAGCTGATTGGGATTTCCAAGGAGTGTGTGAAATACCTAATTCTCCAAATAACACCATATTTATCGTCGGAGTAAATAAACAAGTAAGTGTGAATGAAGCGTATGGAGCTATTTCTTCCCAACCTAGAGGAATTATATTGCGAAGTTTGAATGGTGGCTCCTCATGGGATTGTATAAACTCAACATCCCTTGTGTCTTCATCGATTCCATACAATCTTACATTTTTCTGTGTAGATTTCGCAGATGTAAATAATGGATATATAGGGGCTTCTGAAGGGTATGTTTTAAAAACAAACAACGGAAGTAATTTAGGAGGAGCTACGTGGGCAGCAGTACAACAACCTGTCCCTTATGCAATAAATGGGGATATAAAAACCCTTTCCGACTGTGTCAGAAGCATATGGGTTGACAAAGCTAATTATCAGTATGTTTGGGTAACTATGGACAATCAAGGAAGAGATGAGACAATGACAACGAAAAATACCGGCATTGCCCGAACAACAGATGGAGGAGCGACTTGGAATAGAATGGATGCAACAAATGCATGGACACTTTTTGAGAATGAAGAGCCTTCTCATCCGGATGGATGGAGTGTCGCTGACTGGGATTTTGGGAACGGAACTCCTGTAGAATGGTATGATGTAAGGCATGCAAACTTCGGAATTTCAGGGAAAGAAAATGACCCTGCTACTTCTTGGATAGGAATATCTACGGGAAGCGTAGGAAAATACAGTTCTCCATCATGGGCTAAAGAAAATATAGATGAAATTATTTCAGGAAGAGCAATGTTCCCGACATGGATTATGAATGTTTGGCATGAAAATCTGGGGATAGAGGGAAGACGATTTTATGTCGGAACATCCGATGTTATTTATAATGCTGAAGGTCCAACTCGGGAATATTTTCTGAAGAATGATGACCTTTATAGCATATATTGTAAAGGAAATATAGGTTGGATGTCCTGGGCTGGAGGGAGACACCCGGTTCCTGCCGGATCTTACGAGACAGGAACACTTCTTGGTAGATACTACGCTCCTTCCTTAGGAAAGGTCTTTGTTTTCAGTGACGATCAAAAAGTCAGAATAAGTTGGATTACTGAAAAAGAATCTTGGTTGGATATAAGTAGTGGTGCAAGTGATATTATAGACCATTATGAAGTGTGGCGCAGCGTATGCGAAGAAGGCCCTTACCATTGTTTAACAAATAATATCACTCCATCAAATGCTGAACCTAACTATAATTATTATACCTATTTGGACGATAAGGTAATTTGGGATACACCTTACTACTATAAAATTAAAATCGTTTGGAAAGACAACTCAGTATCACTATTAAGAAGGCCAGTACTTGAAACGCGTGCGTTTAAAGCTACTCCCTATAATCTTCCCTGGGTATCTGTTCCTGCCCCAAACGTACCGATGTTTTTAGTTGCATTAGGTGAGCATGGGGAAGAAAGTAAAGATGTTTTAACATGGCAAACTACAGCAAGCATGAAATATTGGATTTATCGTTCAGAGATAAGTCAAAATGGCCCATTTGAATATATTGATGAACTCTCTGGGACAGGAGGATCGGTATATTATAAAGATAAGACAGGTGAAATTGGAAGGACTTATTTTTATAGAATTCGTGCGGTTGACGATAATAATCCTTCTGATCTCTGTGACGATATGCCTTCGGATTTTTCCAATTATAACACAACTCTAGCTGTAAATAATGCCATTCCTCCTCGAGTAACAAACCTTAAAGGGCAATCCCAAACTCTTACATCTCCGAATCAAAAAATTTACCGTCTTGTATGGGATCCGATACCATTCACTGGGGCAAGTTCTTCTGCTTACGAACCCTATCTTGGTGGCTATTGGGTTTGTCCTATAGGAAGAATGGTGGGACAAAAAGCAACTGCAAATTATTATCTTCAATCATTCGCTCCAATTCAAAGGACATGGTATGAATATTTAGAAAAAAATCCTTTCCATCAGGACATTACTTTCTTTGTCTGTGCAATGCATAGGTCAGGACAAATGGGACCATGGAGTCTTAAAAAAACTGTTTCTAAATATAAAAAGTTGTATTATGCAGATTGTACAAATGGCAGTGATATGAACCCAGGCACTGAGGGACAACCTTTTGCAACTATTCAAAAAGCTGCTAGTGTATTAAAAGCCGACGAAGCAGTTGCCGTCAGAGAAGGCGTATACCACGAAACAATAACACCTTATAATTCAGGTTATCCTGATAGTGGTATTATTGCATATATTGCAGTTCCGGGAGAAAGAGTAGTAATTACTGGTGACAATTCTCGAGACTATGGATTTAATGTAAATGGAAAATCTTATATTTCTATCTGTGGTTTTGAAATAAAAGACTGTAATGAAGCAGGGATATTGTACTCAAATGCTCCTCATGGAGAATTATGGGGAAACACAATACATCACAATGAAACAGGTATAAAAGCAGAAAATTCTTCCCTAATGGGAAGAGAGAATACAATAATAGCTAATGACATCGGGGTATCCACTAATTCAGCTATAGGGTTCAACTTTGGGAACATAAATTGTCAAAGCGCAGAGTATACTCCGGGAAATAATAGCATCTATAGCAACGCAACATGGAACTTTTTAAATCAAGCTGGAGACAATATATTAACTCAAAATAACTACTGGGGAATTAATGACTCGGCTACTATAGCAAGTACTGTTTCAGGTCCTATTACTTTTATGCCGATAAAAACTATTCTACCTCTTGATTGGAAAGTGCAAGTCAAAGCCACGGCAAGTTTCGGTAATGATACTTCTAATTATGCAGGCGTAATTGGAGAAGCTTCCGACAGCTGTGATGAAGGATATGATATTCCAAAATATTCCATTCCACCTTCTAATTATGTATATCTTTATTTCCCGCATTCCGAATGGAATCATCCATTGGGAGATAAATTCTGTCAGGATGTCAGGAAAACACTTGACCTTACGGATTCCACAATGGTATGGAATTTTGAAGTCAATACGGATAAATCAAACGAAAATATAACACTTAACATTTTACCGTCCGATGTGCCTTCGGGATACGGCATATATTTGCTTGATCTTGGAAATGGGGCTACACAGAACTTACGTACTAATCCGAACTATGTTTATAACTCCGGAGCAGGCGGAGTGCGTCACTTCCAGTTAAGTGTAGGACTTGGCGGAACGAATCATGGCGGAGCTGACTGGGTTTGGACGACCGACAGCACAAGACTCGTTTCAGGCAGACATTACAATATCGGTTTATTTAAGATAAATTCAGGTGCTACGATGAATAGTGTTGCATTCAATGGCACTGACTCTACTACCGGTATCATAGACGTAGAAGCTCAAACAATGCAACTATTAGGCACTTTAAGCTCTACAGGCAAAGGGAATCCAAAAGCCAGCGGACCGGGAAAAGGCTCAAATGGTACAAATGGCGCGGGAGCAGGCGGTGGAGCATGCTGTGGGCAAGGCGGTTTAGGAGAAACGGAAATATCGGGTGGAGTTGCTTATTCAGATACTCTTTCTCCAATGTCTTACCTTGGCTGTGGTGGTGGAAATGGCAGCTCTTATTCGGCTTGGGGTGGAGCAGGTGGAGGAAGAATTAAACTCTCAACAGCCACATTAACACTTTCAGGAAAAATAGAATCGAATGGAACAGACGGAGAAGCAGGTGGCTCATCTTATGCCGGTGGTGGCGGTGGAGCAGGGTCAATTTATATAATCTGTGATTCTATTTCTGGAAGCGGAATCGCGGAAACAAATGGAGGAGATGGCGCATATAGAAGCACAGCCCAAGGTGGCGGTGGTGGCGCAGGTTATTTAAGAATTAATTACAGAAATTCATCTTTTAGCGGAAAGTTATTAGCAAACGGAGGAGTTGGAGCAGGATCAATATATCCTGATAGAGCACAAGATGGACAGAGCGGGATAATAAAAGTAGTTCAATCCAATGGAAGCGTGGAATTGCTTGTTTCTCCGGTTAATACGATAATAGGTTCACATGACAGGCTTTCATTTGTTAATGGAGCGAATTTCAGTAATGTGAAATTCCAGCTTGATTCCGGAGATTCCCTATTAGGCAATGCTTCTATTACGGCAAATGAGATAACTGTCAGTTCAGGAGCAGTAATAAGTGCAGATAAAAAAGGTTACTTAACATCAAACGGAACCGGCAAGGGCACAAACGGCGTAAATGGAGCGGGTGCCGGCGGAGCTGGGTATGGAAATACAGGTGGAAACGGAGAAAGCGGAATATCAGGTGGAGTTGCTTATGGTGAAGCAGATTCTCTTAATCCTACATCTCTTGGTTCAGGCGGAGGCTTTGGGGATAACTATACAGTAGCCCCGGGAGGTTCCGGTGGAGGAAGATTAAAACTTTCAGCAAATGTGATAACGATTGATGGAATAGTTTCAGCAAATGGAGAAGCTGGATATAAATATTCAAGCGGGTATGCAGGTGGTGCTGGAAGCGGTGGCTCAATTTTTATAAGCTGTGATTCATTAAAAGGAGAAGGAAACATAGAGGCAAATGGAAATGACGGAGCAAATAATACACAGGCAGACGGTGGTGGCTCGGCTGGTGGAAGAATTGCGCTTATAAGAAATGTAGAGACTTTTACGGGAAATGTTTTGGTAACTCATGGGGTAGGCCCCGATAATGCTACAGATGGTGGAGATGGAAAGATTTGCAGAGGCGAACTTGGAAGCGGCGGACCACAAGGAACTATCTCTAAACCGCTTGTTTTCAAACTCTATCAGAATTATCCAAATCCATTTAGGAACAAAACGACGATTCAATATTCACTACCGAAAACAAGCAAAGTATCTTTGAAACTCTACGACCTTACAGGACGATGCGTAAAAACTCTTGTAGAAGGAGAAAGATTGCCCGGCTATTACAAAGAAACGCTTGAATCAAAGAACTATCCAACGGGTATTTACTTTGCGAAATTCAATGCTGGTGAATACAAAGAGACAAAGAAATTGATTTTGATGAAGTAGGAAGCAAATAAGTCAACTGAAGCCCTCCCCAACGATGAGGAGGGCTTCTTAATTTTAAAAATAATTTGTTTATTTTTCGGATTTTTTGAGAAATAAGTTGCAAAAAGGTAGATTTTAAAGTATATATAATTATATAAGAGCAAAATATATGAAATTTTTTATAGGTATTTTATTAGGAAATATTGTTTTTTTATCCCCCATATATCCTTTGGAACTGCACAATCTGGAACTGCTGCAGACAATAACAGAATTGGATTCCACTATAGTAGGCAGTAGTTTTGGATGTGGACTTTCTTCCGGAGATATAAATGGAGATGGATACAGTGATATTTTTGTAGGGGGAAGAATGTATAGTACCATAGACACAAATATTGTTATCCAATATTATGTATGCGGTTATTATGGGGGACAGTCTATGGATTCAATCCCGGATATAATTTTCTTAGGCCCATATGATCCCGGAGAGTCCTTTGGACATGATATAGAGATAGGAGATTATAATGGGGATGGGTATGATGACATAGCAATAGGGGGAGGAGAAGTTTGGGTATACTTAGGTGGAGTTTCTCCCGATACAATATGTGATTTCAAACTATTCGGACGCAATGAAGGGAAATTACCGCCACAAATGGGAGATTTGAATAATGATGGGTATGATGACATAATAATTGGAAATCCAAGTTTAGGCCCGGCAGGAGGAAGAGTAGATATATATTTCGGCAATTCTTCCTGTGATACAAACCAGCATATCACTTTAAATGGAGAAGCTAGTTTGGGGTGGTCTTTATCAAGTGGATACGATGTAAATAATGATGGGTATGAAGATTTATTAGTATCCGATTTAAATTATGGTAGTATGAGAGGAAAGGCATACATTTATTATGGTGGCAATTCTATGGATACTATTCCCGATGTTGAAATGTTAGGAAACGGAGGAGATTTTGGAGAAGATGTCGCATTATTACCTGATTTAAATAGCGATGGATTTGATGATGCTTGTATCGGAATTCCTTTTGCATACGATACAGTTCTTGCATATTGGGGTGGGAATCCAATGAATAACAAAAAAGATATAATTTTTGCAGGGGATGCATTCCCTTATCCCTTAGGAACTTATTATGGATATACCATTGCGGGTATAGAAAATGTTCTTTCATCTGGAGAAAAAGCTTTAGTTATCGGAAGTTGTCATTATCCTGCTGGTTGTTATAATGCAAAAGGCAAAATTTATGTATATTTAGGAGGAATTTCCGTTGATACTATAACAGAAGCTTATGCAATAGGGACAGATAGTTTACAACAAATAGGCTGGACTGTCGCAAATGCAGGGGATGTAAATGGAGATGGCGCAAATGAGATTATGTTTTCAAACTATGCAAATGATATTTATTATAAACCAAATAAAGTCTGGGTTTGCAAATACACAGGGCCGGGAATAGAGGAGAAATCAAAATCTCAAATCCTAAATCCTAAATTACAAATTTCCCGCAACCCATTTGTACAATCAACCGTTATAAATTATCAATTGCCGACAAAAAGCAAAGTCTCTTTAAGAATCTACGATGCAACTGGCAGAACAATTAAAACTCTTGTCAACGAAGAAAAGGAAGCTGGCAGTTATAATCTAATTCTAAATGCAAAAGGCTTATCCACAGGCGTTTATTTTATGAAATTTACTGCAGGCACTCATAAAGAAACCCAAAAGCTAATTTTGATAAAATAACAAGCCCAAACTTTTCACAAAAATATACTTTTTTACTAGCAACACGTTAACAAATAAAGAGAATGTTAAGCCCCTTTATCAAAAACGCTATCCCCTAAAATACCCCAATATGGAAAAATGTCCATAAATATAGATATTTGCAAATGCTTTTCTCTTGCCAAACAACAAAATGATAAATATGTATAATTTATTATGCTATGAAAAAAGCGAAAAATAAGCAAAGGTTGATACATAACTTATATTATCGGAAGTTGAAAAAACTTAACTAGGGGGATAAGAATGAATGATTATAGCATATCCGAAGACATAGATGTAATATTATCCTATAATTTTACCTTTGGTCCACAATTAGAATATCCTAGAAAAGAAGCTATAGAAAGAATAGTAACAAATTGCTTGTATACTCTCCAAGAAACTTATCCAGAAGGCGCTTCAATAGAAACAATAAGAGAAAAGATGAGAAACGAATGTCCCGTCCAGTTAAGAACTTCACAAGTTTCAAGTAGTATTGAATCTCTTTTAAAAAAAGATATTATATTATCCAATAAACAAAACGGGCGAGATTATTTTTTAATAAAAGAAAAACAAAAAATAAAAACACAAATAAATGAACGGGGAAACATATTAAATAGATGTGTTGAAAAAATAATTACTCGAATTAGAGAACGTTATTCATTAATTACTTCCTCTCAAATAAATACCGTATCAACATTATTTAAAGAATTTATTGTGTTCGTTTTTTCCCAAATTGGGCAACAAAGCGCAAAAATGATGTTAGGTAATTTTTCCAACAAAGATATCTTATATTCATCTCAAATAAATGACAAACTTAATCAAAGACTTTCTTTTTTCAAACTCACTAATCCAGAACTTATATCTGTTATAAAAACTGAATTTTATAATTTTTTTCAAGGCTCAGACCCTGTATATAGTTCTCTTAAATTCTATATGACCCAAAACTTTTACATATTAAAATTATTAGGAATTGACCCTAAATCCAGAGTATTATCCAAAAATGCTTTTAATAATTCTTATATTTATTTAGATTCAAATGTTATTATTACAGGGTTGCTAAGTGAAGCTGAAATGTCCCGTTCTTTCCAAGAGTTTTATAAAATATCCCAAGATATAGGAATTTCTCTTTATGTTTCGGAAGTTACTAAAAAAGAAATTAAAGATGTAATCAAATATCAACGAGGCATTTCAGATACGTATGACAATATTCCAACTACTATGGAAGATCAGATTCACAACGCTTTTTATGAAGTATACAAGAAATCGAAAGAAAAGGATCCAACCTTTACGATTGATAAATTGTTTGAACCTTTTGAAGATTTAGAAAATACGCTAAAGGATAAATTTAAAATTTGTATTGAAGACGATATCCTTTATGATACAATTCTAAAAGATAAAGATATAGAAAGGATAAAAAACATACTTCAAAAGAAATCTAAAGAGATAAGAAAAAAAGAAAAAAAAGATGGAACTTTATTGCATGATGCATTTCTTTTTTTACTTATCAAAAACAAACGGGAAGAAAAATCTGAAACGTGGTTTTTAACTTTAGACACCTCTCTGCCCCCAGCAAATAAAATGATTTTTGAAAATGAAGCGAATCCTTCATGTTTTACATTAGACAGTTGGCTACAGTGTATATCTCCCTTTGTACCTGAAAATTCAATAGAAAATTTTTCTTCTGTGTTCAGTGGAGTATTAGGATCAGAGTTTTTTTCATTTGAACAAATTTACGATATAGAAGATTTTAAATTCTGGACAGATATAGAAGTAGATATAAAAAAATGGCCGGAATCAATAATCAGAGAGTATACTCAATTAATTAAAAATGAGATTCGTAAAGGCCGTCCATATAATGAAGAATTAAAAAAAGAATTAACTTATAAGTTATCGAAAAAGTTAAATGGAATAGAAGAACGTTTTTCACAAGAAAAAATTACGAATAATAATGAAGATGAAAAAAAGGCATTGACAGAAAGCGTAACAAAACTAACACAAGCTTTGAAAACAGCGACAATACGTGCAGAAGCATCAGAAAAAAACTTGCAAGAAGAAATCAATAAAATGCCTGATACTGTACAAAAAGAAGTAAAAAAGATTCTAGATAAAAAGCAAGAGGAGAGACGCGTTAGAGTAAAAAATACTATTAACATAATATTGGCATGGGTTTGGACAATATCGGTAATTGCGACATTAATACTATGTTTAAAATATCTTGGTAGTAAAAAAACGTGGAATATTCTTGGACTTATCGTTATTGCTGTTGAAATAGGGACATACTTTTTATGGAAGCCTTTGAAATTTTTATTAAAAAAACCATCAAGATAGTCTTCTCTCAGTAAATGATTCTTTGTTTATTCGTTTTTCACTATTTTTTAATAGGAGGTAGCACAAACTACCTCCCCTCCCACACATTAACCGACGAAATAATCCACCACACTGCCTACACCCTTCAATACGACGAAAAATATGAACAGGCAGACTGGGTAGCATACAAACTGACAAAAGAAATGGTGAAAAAACCTGCAGTCAAAAGAACAAACAAGTTCCGTGCAGATCCTTTGGTAAAAACAGGCTCTGCAAAGCCATCAGATTATGCAAAATCAGGTTACGACAAAGGGCATTTGTGCCCAGCAGGAGATATGGCATATTCTGCAGGATCAATGTCAGAATCGTTCTATATGTCAAATATGAGCCCTCAGATGGCAGGATTCAATCGAGGCATATGGAAGCGTCTTGAAGACAAAGCAAGGGCATGGGCGAGAGATAATGACGAAATTCACATAGTTACAGGACCAGTACTGAAAAGATGGACTCCCTACAATAGGAAAAGACAAGGTTGCAGTGCCAAAATACTATTATAAGGTTATCCTTGACTATGACGAGCCTGAACTCAAATGCATCGGGTTCGTTTTGCCCAATAAATCATCAACTAAGCCATTATCGTCTTATGCTGTTACGATAGATTCTGTGGAGGTTTTGACAGGGATTGATTTCTTCCCGGCACTTCCTGATTCACTGGAAAATGCTATAGAGGGGAAGGTGGAGAAGGGGAAGTGGGGATTGTGAAAAAGTGGTAACAACGGGGTCTTGACAAAAAGGATAGTTAAGTTAAGTTCAGCTATGAACGAGTTAGACTATATTTTGTTTGATGAGCTTTTTGTATTATTAAAAACTTTATGATAAAGTATAGGAGGAAAACTAAAATGGATTGGATATCTGTAGTCATCGAAGAATACAAAACAGTCAGAGAAGAAAGCTTAACATCAATGCAAACACAACAATCTGTCTTACATTACGGCACAACGACGTTAGGTATAATGGTAGTGGCAGGTTTTAATGTATGGGATAAAGCATGGTTACCAGAGCTAATATTTTTAGTTTTTGTGCCTTTGGTTAGTTATTTGGTATTAATTACCTGGACGGGGGAGGTTGCAAGAATGATGCGTGCTGGGAGATTTCTTGCCAAACTTGAGGGAAAGGTCAATCATTTTTTCAAAGAAAAATCTAACGCTTTAATGTGGGAAAGTTGGTTGAGGGAAAATCAACCAGACGGGAAAACGCCACAATTAATTTGGAATTATAAAGCCATTATTAGTCTTTTTTTATTGATAGCCTTCTTAGCAATAGGGGTCGGGCATTTTAAAATACACAAGGTTACTTTCATATATTACAGTTTCAGATGGATTATAGATGGAATTGAAGCTTTTGTCTTTTTCGGAGCAATTTTTTTTGTGGGGGAACAAGTAAAACGATTTAGATAAAGTGGAATTACTGTTAAGATATCTTAACCGAATGTCAATCAACTACATAACCCTATTAGATATTCAAAAAGGGACACACGAAGAAAACAGAATAGTCATAATCCAATGCAAAAATTGCGAAGACCAGAAAATTGGTAACCACATAGATTGGATAAAAGACCATATAAAGAATCCGCAAGGTTGTCCCCTGCACAAATGTTCCTCTTGCAATGCAGATACGAAGCTGAAAGGGAACGCTTTAGAGAAAATTAAGGAAACATTAGAAATATAAGCATGAAGCGAAAACTTGATAAAATATATTCAAAAGAACTCAGGAAATACAAGAAAAAACTGTTAAATGCTTCCAAAAGAATCCGGACAGGACTTGAATACATAGAGAAAAATTATACAAAAAGAAATTTATCATTGGAAAGAATTGCATCTTACGCCAATATGTGTTACAAGAGTTTCTCATATCTCTGGGGAAATACGATGAAAGTTAGTCTACCGCAATTTATAAATGACATGAGGGTTGCAAAAGCAAAAAAATTGCTTGTAAAAACAAAAATTGAATCTAAATATATTGCAGAAAAAGTGGGGCTTGAAGATACAAATTTCTGCAGAATCTTCAAAGACAGGGAACATACTACACCTCTAGAATACAGAAAAAAACACAAATTACGTACTTTTAAGTCCTCTAAAAAAAAGATTAATTAGAAGCTATTTCAGTTTCTTAAGTATCTGTTCTGCACAGTATTTACCGGACAACAGCATTCCTCCAAATATAGGTCCCATTCGTGGTGAGTCATAAGCAGCATTTGCCGCCATTCCTGTTACCCATACTCCCGGGAACACTTCTTTCGTATTTTTAATAAGAGATTTTTCTCCAACTTCCGCCCACATTGAGCGTTCTCCTTCTATTCCACCGGAAGGAGTTGACAGCTTTTTTCCCGATTTTCTCTCTATAACTTTTAGAACCTCCGTCGGATGTCCGGTTGCCTCAATTACGTATTTTGACCTTATAGTTAAAGGATCAACGTGTAAATTAGCAATCTGTGTTGCGCTCCAGTTTAATACAAGCCCTGTAACTCTACCTTTTTGCAACATAACATCTTCTACGGATATCAGATTGAATATTTGTGTTCCTGCTTTTACTGCTGCGCGTGTCAAGCTACTCACAGTTTCTACGGAACTTGCAGTATAATAGCCCTGTTTCCATTTTTTTGTATCAACATCAAATTCTTCCAGTATTTTCTTACCTTCTTCCTGGACTACAATTTCATTAAACATCATACCGCCGCCCCACATTCCACCGCCTACCGAAAGATGACGTTCGAAAAGCGCTACTTTTTTATGTTTTCTGGCAAGATAAAAGGCAGCAATAAGTCCGGAAGGGCCTGCGCCTGCAATGGCAACGTCTACGTCAAGCGAGGCAATCAACTTTTTCATATATCTTTCTATGATTGCTTCTGAAATTTTTATATCATCTAATTGCATTTTTCTCCTTTATAATTTCTCGATCAACTCTTTTAATAATTTTCTATGACAATACTCATCGGATTTTTCCCAACAAAGCAAGCTTACCACCTTTTTCTCTGACAACTCAGCTATTTTTTTTATTGATTGCCGTTTTTCAGTATCTTCCATTTCCCGCCTGTACCTTTTTTCGTACTCTATCCAGTTAATCCTGTGCTCAGTCCAGTCATTCAACAGCTCTGTGCTTGGTCCCAGTTCTTTTATCCATCTATCTACCTTATCCTTGGAAACCCCTCTTGGCCATTTTCTCATAACTAATATTCTTATCCCATCTTCCGGGACGTTAGCCTCATAAACTGATTTTGTTTTCAACATATCTTATTTTTCTGTATTTTGTTATTCGTTTTCCTTTTCCTTTTCTTCTGTTGTTGAATCTATGAACTCTATTACTCTTTTCTCAATGTTATCTCGTATTTCCCTAAATTCTTCTACGGTTTCCCCTTTGGGTGCCGGGATTTCCCATTCAATTCTTTTCGCTCCCGGATAGAAAGGACAGACATCTTTACATCCTATCGTAATGATGTAATCAAACTTTTGGATTAATAATGGCCCCAAACCTTTTGATATTTGAGATGACATGTCTATTCCTTTTTCTTTCATAACTCTTACTGCAATCGGATTAACCACTCCCGAAGGGCTTGAACCTGTGCTATAAGCATCCACTGCATCAACAGCATACGCTTTTGCAAATCCTTCCGCCATTTGACTGCGGCAAGCATTCTCTATACAAACAAAAAGTATTGTCTTTTTTTTCATTTTATCCCTTTTTTTACCCTTGGTATTTATTTTATTATAAAAATGTTTAGCGTCAATAAAAAAGTATATTCTGGTTCCAGACAACAAGTTTTTCCCGAAGAGTGAACTCGAGTTCAGGTTTTAATTGGTAGTTTTTACCCAATTTGCACAAGTTTTATTCTCAATTTTTTGATTCACAGAATAAATGAAAAAAGTTGGCATTTAAAGATTGACAAAGATAGGTTTTAAGAATATTTAAGTATAAAGATGCTTGTTGATGAAATAAATAGGAGGTAAGATGAAAAAATTAAATGTCCTGATAGCATTTACAATAACATTTCTGAGCCAGCATGTATGGGCGACGTTATCAGTAGTTGACAGTATATTATTAGGTCCCAACGCATTCGGGCCGATTGCTGTTGATGTAAATCCAACGACAAATAAAATTTATGTGGCTGATAGCAGTGGCAACGTTTCGGTAATAGATGGAGACAAAAACACATTAATTGCCACAATAGACGTCGGGGTAGAACCCCGGGGAATATGTGTAAACCCGGCGACCAATAAAATCTATGTGGCAAATGGATTTATTAGCAACAACGTTTCAGTAATTGACGGGACAAACGATTCAGTTATAGCCACGGTAGCTGTAGGGACTTACCCCTGGGCAATATGCGTAAATCCAACGACCAATAAAATCTATGTTGCAAATTATTCCAGCAATACTGTTTCGGTAATTGATGGGACGAATAATTCAGTGATTGATACGATAGCTGTTGGCAATAGTCCCAGGGGAATATGCGTAAATCCGACAACAAATAAAATCTATGTGTCAAATTATAACGGCAATAATGTTTCAGTGATAGACGGGACAAATGATTTAGTGATTAAGACCATAGCTGTGGGGTATAATCTTAATCCTTATGGAATAGGTGTAAATCCGGCAACGAATAAAATCTATGTTGCTGTTTATAATTTTGATAATGTTTTGGTAATTGATGGGACGAAAGATTCAGTGATTACTAATGTAGACGTAGGAAATTTTGAATATCCCAGGGAGATATGTATAAATCCCGTAACGAATAAAATCTATGTTGCAACGAGAAGCCTGGCTTCAGTAATAGATGGAGCAAAGGATTCGGTTGTTGCTTACATAACTTGTACAGGTTCCAGAGGAATATGCGTAAATCCAACAACAAACAAACTCTATGTGACAAATGGACCGAATAATAAATACGTTTCGGTAATTGACGGAACGAATAATATGACTATGCTTAGCGTAAATATTAGACCTGATCCTTATGGGATATGTGTAAACCCGACAATAAACAAAATATATGTGGTAAATAGCGGGTATAATAATATTCCGGTAATCCAGGGCGTACAGGTGATTGATACAATATCAGGTGGTCTTAGCAATCCTTTCAAAATATGTTTAAACCCTGCGACAAATAAAATCTACGTCTTGAATAACGATTCTACCATTTCGGTAATTGATGAAACAACTTATTCAGTGCTTAATACGATAATTGTTGGGTGTCATCCCTGGGGAATGGATATAAATCCCTCAACTAATAAGATTTACGTAACAAATGTTGATTGGGAGATGTACGGTTATGTTTCAGTAATTGACGGGGGAAACGATTCGGTAATTGCTGTATTATCGAGTGGATACGGCTATCCGGATGTATGTGTAAATCTGGTGACAAATAAGGTTTACGTAACAAATTATAATACTTCCAGTATTTCAGTGCTTGACGGGACAAGTAACAATGTTGTTGATAACATAGTTATTGGGAGCGCGGTTGGCAGAATGTCTGCAAATCCGGTAACGAATAGAATTTATGCGACGAACGGTAATAACATTTTTGTAATTGACGGGACAAGTGATTCGGTGATTGATACTATAGCAGTTGGAACCGGTTTTTCCAATGTATTTGCGAATTCCGTAACAAATAAGATATACGCGGTTAATTATTCCAGTGATAGCATTTTAGTTATTGATGGGACAAGCAATTCAGTCATTCAAGCATTACAGGTAGGAGAAGGTCCAATATGTATGGCAGTTAATCCAAATGACAGTTTGATATATATGAGTTGCCAGAATGCAGGCGGAATCTGGGTATTTAAAGATGATGGAATAGGAATAGAAGAATCCAAACTCGTAGGGACAGATTATAATCTGTCCGTTTCCCAAAACCCATTCTCTAAATCAACAGTTGTCAAGTATTTCATGCCCATTAGAACTCAAGTTATATTAAGCGTTTACGATATTTCCGGCAGTTGTGTAAAAACATTAGTTAATGGGGAAAAAGCGACGGGGAGTTATAGCGTCAATTTGAGGGCAAGCGATTTATCATCGGGAGTATATTTTGTGAAGTTTATTGCCGGGGACTACAAAGAAACTAAGAAATTAATATTGATGAGGTAAAAGCATCGAAAGGGAGGTAAGAAAAATGGAAAATACACTCTATGTGGGTAAATATAAAGTACGTGAAGAAGGTATAATAAAGCTTCCAAAATCAAAGTTAATAGTATTGAGCAAATTTCTCAGTGACAAGAAAATAGGACAAATGAAATATACCGGGAAAACGGATACAAAAGGTAAAAAACTTTTTGAGGATGATAGAATTACAATAGTAATAGAAGATACAGATTTTTGGCCATGTATAAGCAAGATGGATTTGAAAGAGGCTGAGAAATTTAGAAATGCTTTAACTGAGGTAATAGAATATAAGAAAAAAGGGCGGCGTCCCCAACTTATAAAGACAGTATAAGCAACTAACCGAAACCCTTCTGGAAGGGGTTACAATATCAAGAGTAATCAGCACTTTAACATTTCCCGCCCCGCGCTAATGGATCCGTGTCCGTTCAGTCCCTAATTTACAATAACCTAACTTTTGCTTAAAAACCCTTTAATATACAGCTTTTTAAGACAATCCCTTTTGAGTAAATTTTAGAGATTCGGATAAAAATGGCAATTCGGTGGAGTTGCCTTTTATTTTTGGTTTCCCGGTGTTTTTGTCTGTTTTGCCTGATTTTGTTCTCAAGTTGGCACAGAAATTTTATATACTTTGATTGACGATTTTATTAAATGGAGTTGCATAGAGGGGTGGTCACCATGTACCTACCTCAGTCACAAACTTTCCTGTTTTCCCTTGACAAAAAATTTCAATACACATAAACTAGCACCCTAACAATTTAACGGATTATTTTATTACCCACTATTTGCGGGAACGGGGAAAAAATGAGAAAAGTTACAATCTTCTTTTTGTTGGTTTTTGCGACAGCGCAAACTTATGCGCAGAGTTATCAAATCAGTTTTGCAGGAACAGGAGCAAGCACGACTGTTGATTCGGTAAAAGTAGAAAACCTGACACAATGCACAAGTTTAAATCTTAGCGGAAGCGATACATTACATCTTACAGCGATAGGAATAAACGAATCGGATTTAAATACCGTTCCGGATAATACTATACAGATATATCCGAACCCGATGACAGGCAATTGTTCAATAGATTTTGAAGTCCGCCTCAGGCGGAGCAAAACAACTCTTAACCTATATGATATAACAGGAAAAAGAATTTTGCAATCGCAGGCATTATTATCAAAAGGACATCATACTTACAACCTGAGCGGACTTAGCAGCGGTATATATCTTTTGAAAATAAAGTCAGACGACTATTCCTATATGACAAAAATAGTAAGCAATAATTTATTCCGACTGGGGCGAACTGAAATAAGATATGTTGGAATAACGTCAAGTATAGATAAACAAAACACAGCTTCAAATACAACAAAGACGAAAAGTGCAAAAAGTGATAAATCAGTAATAAATATGCAATATACCACAGGCGATAGATTGAAGATAACCGGGAAATCAGGGATTTATCGCACCATTTTTATGCTCGTACCAACACAAACCCAAACCGTGAGTTTCAATTTTATTGATTGCACCGATGCAGACAGCAATCATTATGCTGTAGTTCAAATAGGCACACAGGTATGGATGGCAGAAAATCTTAAAACCACTAAATACCGCAATGCTTCAAGTATACCGAATGTTACTGAGAGCGCCCAGTGGGATAGTTTAACGCCCGGAGCGTATTGTAATTATGGTAACAATACAGCCGAAGGCGATACTTATGGTCGTTTGTATAATTGGTATGCAGTAGCAGACAGTCGTAATATGTGTCCCGTTGGCTGGCACGTATCTTCTGATAGTGAATGGACAATTCTTACCCAGTATTTGGGTGTAGGTGTAGCAGGCGGTAAAATGAAAGAAAATTGCACAACGCTTTGGGCAAGCCCAAACACCGGTGCAACCAACGAAAGTGGTTTTTCGGCGCTTCCGGGTGGTTGTCGTAGCTACGATAGTGGTGTGTTCTACGATGTGGGCGCCTACGGTTACTGGTGGGCATCGGAGAACGGTCCTACATACGCATGGTACCGTTACCTGAGTTACGGTGACGCTGATGTGGACTGTGATTACTACTACGAGAGGGCTGGTTTTAGTGTCCGCTGCGTTAAGGATTAATTGATTTTTCCTCTTGCAAAACATTAAGAATACATTGTAGACAATCACAAAGAGACCAAGAAACTCGTATTGATGAAGTGAAACCAAGAGTTACAAATGAAGCCCTTCTGGGAGGGGGTACAACATCAAGAGTAATCAGCACTTTAACATTTCCCGGACCGCGCTCATGGATCCGTGTCTGTTCATTCGCTAATTTACAACAACCTAACTTTTGCCCCGAATTTAGAACAGGATTGTTTAACTTAATTTTTTGATTTTATAGACGAAAGAAAAGTTTGTTTTTAAAGATTGACAAAAATAGGTTTTCGGAATATTAATTATGTGGTATTATCGAGATAGGATTTTAACCAGGAGATATTAATGAATAAAAAAACGTTTTTAAAATACTTTTTAGCGCTTCTGTTGTTTTTACCTGCCTTTGCATTCGGCGGGCAAATCACTAAAACTCTTACTTTTAATGCAAGTGATTTAAAATTCCGAAAAGATAAAAATAAGGGATATGATATAGTTGAAATTAACGGATATGGAATTACTCAAACCGTCGGCTATCCGATGTTGCCCCAAAAAGCTATTCAGGTGCTCATCCCTTATAATGCCGTTATCACGGATGTTGAAGTATTGAACCCCAAAAAAGAAAATATTCCCGGAACATACAAAATATATCCAACACAGCCTCCCCAGCCGGTTTCAGCTAAATTTAAAAACCCGATTAAATGGATAGAGCCCGATTCAAAAATGTATAAACAAAGTTCTCCTTTTCCTGAAAACCTGGTTGAACATTCGCATACTGGTAATATGGGTGGGTATAGGATTGCAAGTTTTCTCGTATCTCCTTTACAGTATGTTCCCGCAAAGAATCAACTTGTCTTTTACTCACAGATGGATATTCGGATTACTTATGAAGAAGATAATGGCATTGCTTCCCAAAAGACGGAGCATCAGAAAAAGATTTTTCAGGACATAATAAAAGAAAAAGTTATAAACCCCGAATTTCTGCCATTATCCGGTCCATTACCTGAAGTTTCCACCGGAACAGTTGAGTATGTGATAATAACTGCCGATTCTTTCGTTCCATCCTTTCAACCACTTATTGACTGGAAAATTAAAAAAGGCGTTCCGTCAAAAATCATTCCTTTGAGTTTTATTTATTCAAATTACTCAGGGCGAGATAACGCAGAACAAATACGCAATTTCATAAAAGACGCAAATACAAACTGGGGGACTATATGGGTATTACTTGGCGGGCAGTGTGATTATGAAAACAAACAGGAAATAGTTCCCAGAAGGGATGTTTGCTATATGAAATGCTGTAATTATAAATACCCTGATGAAGACACCATTCCTTCTGATTTATATTTTTCTGATTTGGATGGGACATGGAATAATGACAATGACTTAACATGGGGAGAACGCCCAATTGATGGAGATACCGTAGATTTGTGTTTTGATGTGTTTGTTGGGAGAGCTCCCGTTCGTACCAAAGTTCAGGTACAAACATTTGTAAATAAAGTTTTAACTTACGAGAAGAATCCGCCTTCCGGATACTTAAATAGAATATTTCTACCTGCAGGAGAGCTTTTCCCTCCGGGAAATAATGGTAATGTTGTCCCGGACACGATAGCCAGCAGGACTCCTGCAGGCTTGCAGGACATAAAGCTTTATGAAATAAACGGTAATTTATCTCAAATTGCAGCAAGGGATACTATTAACAAAGGAGCCGGATTTACCTACTTAGGAGGACACGGGGATGAATTTGCAATATACCTTTATAATGGAGTCTCTAATTCTTATTTAAATTCAGACGTTGTTGATCTTTTAAGTAATGGAAATAAATTAGGCATAGTTACTTCCGCCGGTTGTATGTGTGGAGCCTTTGATTTGATGCCGACATGGTGGGGGCAAGGAGATTGTTTTGCGGAGCATTTCCTTACTGCAACGGGAGGAGGAGCAGTTGCCTCAATTATGAACTCAAGATACGGATGGGGGAGTGGTGATAATTCAATATATCTTTCAGATCAAGTAGATACTTCATTTTACCACGCAGTTTTTATTGATAAGATTAAGCATTTAGGTCAGGCTCATGCGATATCAAAAGATAATTTCATCCCTAATGTATGGTGGTATGGTTATTGGCCATGGGTTCTATATGAATTAAATCTCTTTGGTGACCCTGAACTTCCAATGTGGACAGATGAACCCAAAAATTTAAATGTTACTTATAATGCTACAATACCCCAGGGACCAAACGATTTTACCGTAACGGTAAAAAATGCAGGCGGCACTCCCGTTGAAAGTGCATACGTATGCTGTATGATGGATACTACAATATATTTAAGGGGATATACAAATTCATCCGGAGTAGTGAATTTTTCCTTCTATCTCCCGGATATAGATACGGTACTGATTACAACTACTGCGTATAACTATCTTCCAAAAGAAGGATATACAAGAACTGTAAGTAGCGGCCCGTACCCTGCTTCTTCAAGATACTTTGTGGACGACGATAGTATCGGCGGAAGTTTTGGGAATGCAGACAGCGCTATAAATACTTCGGAAACCATTCAACTTCCCCTGCTGATAAAAAATTATGGTTCAGCGACGACATATAAGTTAGTAGGCACACTTTCGACTTCGGATACTTTTGTTACGTTGCTGGATACCGTCAAATCAATTGGCACGCTTACTGCCGGTAGTTCCGTTCAGACTCTGCCATATTTATTTAACGTAAAAGCTTCTTGTCCTAACAAACATATTATCAATTTCAAATTAACCTGTAAAGATTCATTAAATAAATCATATCTATCCTATTGTCCGGTCACAACGGCAACTCATTCCGTGTTTATTTCGCCGGTATATCAAAGTTCTTTTGGATTTGCAGAGTGTGTATCCTGGTATAAGGTTGCGGTTAAAAATACAGGTACAACCGCGGACAGCTACAACTTATCGGTAACAAATAATTCATGGCCTACCACCTTTTGGGATTCTACGAAAACACTCCAGATTACTAAAACCAACTCGATAAAAAAAGGTGACTCTGCCAATGTATTTGTAAAACTTAGTATCCCGAGTGGTGCCACTTATGGAAAAATAGATACATTAAAAGTATATGCTACCTCTATTAAATATCCTGAAGTTTCACAGTATGGAAGAATTAAAACTACGGTTAAAAATATTTTTACAGCGCCTTTTAGTGATGGTTTTGAGGGGGGACTTGGGAATTGGTGTTTATCAGGAACTAATAAATGGCGTATTTGTACAGGAACCGGACGATGTGCACCAAATCATAAACCTTATCAGGGAGATTCCCTTATGAATATGACTTGTACTGATACAACGGTTTGGTCTGATGATTATGCCGATATATATTTTAAATTAGCCGGGCAAACTGATATTTTCT
Source organism: bacterium (assembly GCA_041649255.1). Classification (NCBI taxonomy): domain Bacteria; species bacterium. The sequence continues at coordinate 8,455 of JBAZNK010000006.1, read as the reverse complement.
TTGACTATTATTTTTATGTTTACGGTCATTATACGCCTCCCCCCTGTGTTTATGTTGATATTTATGATGGAACATGGCATCTTGGTGTCGATTCCGTCAGTAGTTTCGGTACATTATATTGGGATAGGGGGTGTTTGGATTTAAGTAAATATAATATGATAGACCGTTTTATTGCCAGATTTAGATGCCATATAAACAGATCTGACTCTGGGCAGTGGTATCAAAAAACTATTTACGCGGACGAAGTCCGTTTATATAAAGGAGAAATGGGATCTATAGCCGGGACGGTATATGATAAAAAGACATCTTTGCCTATTCCGGGAGCTATTATTATGATTGATGGACGCCAGCCTTTGGGGGACACTGCTGATATAAATGGTCACTATCAGATTAATAGGGTGTTAAAAGGTACGTATAGTTTAACCGCCAGGGCGACTAATTATTTTTCCAAAACTAACTCTAATATTACTGTATCTTTAAATCAAACCTCAACGTCTAATTTCTATCTTACTGTCCCGCATATGGAATTAATCCCTGATAGTCTTGGTGTGGTTTTACCTGCTAACACTATCGGTTCTCAAGGTATCAAGGTAAAGAATACAGGGACGGATACTCTTAAGTTTGAAGTAGTTAGCTCGAAAACAAATTCTCAATTAAAAGGGTTTCCTCTAGATACTATAAGATACGAGAATGGTGGAAATGTGGATGCGAGTACTCATTCTCTTTATGGGGCTAGATTTACTCCCGACTCAATTAAAAAAGTATTTTTTACTTGTGAAGTAAAAGCCGGATTATTTTATATCAGGACGCCCCAAACACAGCTCGATACTATGTTTTTATACGATGATAATAACGGGGAACCGGGCACTCTTATAGAAAAAGTCCCATTTACAGTAGATTCTACGGATTGTTGGTATCGTGTGCCTTTAAGTAAGACATATAAAGATAAAAATGATTTTTGGTTTTATGTATACACAGGAATTAAAAATTATGTAGTGCCGGCTCCAGCGAATAGTGAGGTTGGAAGGTTTAGATACGATAGTGAGCCGGCAACTGTCAATCTTATGATGCGAGCAGAAGTTTGTTATCAAAATTGGATTTACGATATAAGTCCTGCTAAAGATACTGTTCTGCAAAATGATTCAGCTAATATAACGGCAACCTTTGATGCTAATATTGTTGATTTCCCTGATACTACTTATAAATGTTGGTTGAAAATTACTTCAAATGACTTAAACAATCCGACAGTGTTTGTGCCAACAACCTTGACTATTATTGACACTACTTGTCCCCTTTTTGTAACTTCTCCGAATGGAGGAGAAAAATGGACAGAGATGACAACAAAGAAAATTACCTGGTCTAAAGTAGGCTCAAAACCAAATTCTTATAGAATGCTCTATTACTTAAATCCTTATACCACCTGGGATAGCTTAAATTATTCCATAGCGTCTGCCCACCCGTATTCCAATGATTACGATAATACCTGGACAATTTGTAATAGAAAAGCGGATTCAATAAAAGTACATTTCACTAGTCTTACAATATTTGGCGCCGCAGGCGATACTTTGTTTTTAAATGATAAACATAACAATTCAATTGTTAAATATCCAAAAGGTACTTACGGAGCTTTCTGGTCACCGGCAATACCGGGTCATACGGTGAAAGTGAGATTATTTACAGACTATCATTGGACTGCTTACGGATTTGCAATTGATAAATATAAGGTATTCTTTGCCGAAGGAAAGTATGATACTATAGCAAAGAACATTAGCCCCGACAGCCTTTCTTGGAACTGGACCTTGCCGGATACACACTCCACAACCTGCCGGGTTAAGGTGCAGATGCTTAATGCAAGCAATACAGTAACCGTTGAAGATAAAAGCGACGATTATTTTTCAATCGTTAAAGATACGGTTCCTCCTGCAACTTTCAGCCTTGTTTCACCTGCAGATTCTGCGGTTTTTTCAATTTCGAAACCGACTTTTTTGTGGAGAGCATCAAGTGATACGGAAAGCGGGTTTAAAGATTATAAAGTTTATATAGATAGTATTCTTAAACATACGGGTACGGACACAATCTGGACAGCAGATTATAATTTAAACAAGGGAAGCCATAAATGGTATGTAACTGCATCTGACAATGCAGGTAATTCACGCCACTCTAATACAACACGGACAGTTGTTATAGCGAATTCCCCTGGAGATGTGAGACCATCGGCAATTACCGGACTTCCGGATACTGTGTTCCTCGATTCTACCTATTCTCCTAAAGCATATATAATAAATTGTGCGACGGATACTGCTCCGGCTTTCCAAGTTATATGTAAAATTGATACTTCCATAGCCCCTCTTTACAGAGATATGAAAATTAGGGCAACACTTACAAAAGAAAACACATCTTCTACTACTACTGCTTTTTCCGGGAAGAAAAGTCTTGCAATGGCAAAGAGCTACAGCTCTTACATAGATACACAATATGTATCAAATCTTGCAGGAAAAGATACGATTGCCGTTACTTTTGATAATTGGGTAACTCCTTTTGCAAGGAAAGATTATAAAGTCACCATATTTACCAAATTCTTGTTTGATACTATACCAAGTAACGACACAATTTCAAAAACAGTATGTGAAAACAATAACGCTCCCGTAGTTTCAATGCTTCCCGATACAAGTTTCCCGGAAGACGACTCTCTTAAAATAAATCTCGATAACTATGTGTATGATAGCGATGATGCCAAGTCATCTCTTATTTGGAGTTATTCTGTGTACACAAGTAGCAAGTTTAATAATCAAATTATTGCAAGTAACAACCGAGATAGGAATATCACAAAAAGCAGGAGTCTGAAACAGTCTATTTATAAAAATATGTCTAAAGCCCAAACCCACATATTAGAAAATAACACCAGAAAATTAAGTTTGCTCGCTGAGGAATTTATTAATGTTCGTATCGACAGTATTACCCATATTGCTACAATTACCGGTGCTGCTAATTGGAATGGTACTAGAGATATAATTTTTACTGCAAATGACCCCTGGGGGGAAAGCACCTCGGATACTTTATGTCTTACAGTAATTCCTGTTAACGATCCACCCGGGATTGTTTACTCATTCCCTGTTTCTCCTTATACAATGGGATTGCCAGATACGATAAACTTACGTATACATACGGAAGACCCCGACAACGATACTTTACAATATATATGGAGTGTCAATGGTATAATTAATCCTCTTGTTGTTGATACGATATATCAATACTGCAGTACCTCTATTACCACAGATACTATTAAAGTTAAAGTTACAGATAAGGTATTATCAGATTCAAATTATTGGGTTGTTGTTGTTGATACTTCTTCGCCTTCTGTTAATATTGTACATCCGGATAGTGGGGAAATATGGCTTACCGGAGCATCCAACACAATCAAATGGCAAGCAACAGACAATAACAAAATAGATTCTGTATCAATTTGCCTTTCTTTTAACAGTGGTGTTTCTTATCCAAATACAATTGCGCATGGGATAGGGATAGCGAACGACTCTACCTATGTGTGGCCGGTTATTGATACTTTCTCTACTACTTGCAAACTTAAAATTGTTGCATGGGACATTGCAGGCAACATTGGAGAAGGCAGAAATAAGGGTGATTTTCTTATAACTCCCGGGACGAAATGTGACGTTAAGTGTGATAAAGTTGTAGATATCCTTGATATTACCCGAACAGTAGGAATTATCCAGGGATATGGCGAACTGCCAAATCTTTATGAACTGTGGGCAGCTGATGCAAAAGGAGATTCAATAATTGATGTATTAGATATAATATCCATAGTTAAAACTATCCAGAATACTAAATATGGTTTGAGGCATATTTTCAATAGCAATTTTCTATCTAATAAGCTTGTCGGTAAATCTATCCTTAAGAGTTCAAATCTTAAAACTCAGGATACAGCTATGATAAATATATCTAGTTGTCTCGGCACACCGGGTAGTGATAGTAATATGGTTTATATCAATTTGGAAAATTCCATTGGGGTTGCAGGTGTCCAGATAAAAATTGCATATGATACATTGTTACTCAGAGCAAGGGATGCAAAAACAACCCCTCGTTCTAATATGATGAGCATTGATTCCAAAATCGGTACAAACTATATTCAAATACTTCTTTTCAATACGTCTCTCGACACAATCGCTTCCGATACAGGTTCTATCACAGGAATCCCATTTTATGTATCCCCAAATGCTACGCCTGGCGATAGCACATTGTTACATATTGGGGAACTTACTTTATCGGATATAAATGCAAATGCGATACCAAGTCAAGGCATAGATAGTTGGTTTCACTTTAAGGGAATAAATACACAAGAGAAAGTTATGCCCAATAAATACGAATTTTCTGAAATTTATCCGAATCCGGTTGCTACGAAAGTCATTCTAAAATATGCGATTCCTGAATTTGCTCACACGATTCTTAAGATTTATGATATGTCAGGGAAATTAGTCAAAACATTGGTAAACGGGACTGATAAACCGGGCTATTATTCAATAGCATGGAATAGTAGGGATGAGCACGGTAAGAAATTAGCAAAAGGGGTCTATTTTGTTAAACTTGAAGCCGGAAAATACAAGCAAACCAGAAAATTAATTTTGATGAAATAGTGTTAGCAGTCAGGGACAATTGGAAAAAATGGGGTAAAAGTTAATGGAGAAAAAGAAGCAGGAAGTTATACTGTCGATTTAGATGCAAAAAAATTACCCTCAGGTATCTACTTCTCCACCCTCACCGCAGGCAACTACAAATCTACCAAAAAACTCGTCTTAATGAAGTAGAAGAGTATGTACAGTATTTCCCCTATTGACAAAACTGTCAAAAAAGTTCATTAAATTCATCAATGAAAAATTTATTCCTCGCTATAGGAGGAATTATAGTATCTTTTGTTTTTATGGTAATCTTATTCCCTATTTTAATCATATGTGGGATTGTATTGTTTTTTAGTCTCTTCAAAAGAGGAATTGAGATAGATTGAAAGCAAAGGCGCATGACTGGAAATCAGAAAAAGGAAATTCTCGAAGGTTATTGACAGGCAAGAGAAATCGGTGCAATAGCTTGTTTTTAATAATCAACCTGAGTTATTATCTATTTTGATTAGTTTTAATTTAGGTTTATGGGTTTTTATCTCTCTTAGTCACAATCTTAGTCACAAAAATACCCAATTTAGCACAGGATTTTATCCCCTCAATTTTTTGATTCACAATAAGGAATGAAAAAAGTTGGGATTAAAGATTGACAAAGATAGGTTTTGAGAATATTTAAGTGTAAAGATACTTGAGGATGAAATAAATAGGAAAAAACTATGAAAAAGAATGTTTTATTTTATGTGATTTTAGGGATAACATTTTATTCTTCCGGCTTTGCACAATATCCTAATTGGATTAATTATACTAACGGACAAGTTGTCACGGCTATTGCTAATAACGGCAATGAACTATGGATTGGCACTGAGGGTGGACTCGTAAAAATGAACAAAACTACTGGGGAAATGACATTTTATAACCATGCAAATTCTGGGTTACCTTATAACGATGTCAGGGCTCTTGTAATACAGGGAAGTAATATCTGGATTGGCACTGATGATGGTCTTGCAAAGTTTGACGGTACTAACTGGACGGTCTATGATACCTTAAATTCCGGTTTGCCTTCTGGCGGTGTTCATGCTCTTGCAATAGAGGGAAGTAATATCTGGATTGGTACTAATAGTTATTATGGTGGCGGACTTGCGAAGTTTGATGGCACTAACTGGACTGTGTATGACACCTCAAATTCCGGGTTGTCGGATAACTATATCTCTGCTCTTGCAATAGAAGGAAGTGTTATCTGGATTGGTACTGCGGAGGGTCTTACGAAGTTTAACGGAACTACATGGACTGTCTATAACACCTCGAATTCCGGTTTGCCCTCTAAATATGTCCTTGCTCTTGCAATACAAGGGAGCGATATCTGGATTGGTACAAATGGGGGGCTTGCAAAATTTGATGGCACAAACTGGACTGTTTTCAACTCTTCAAATTCCGGGTTGCCGGATGACTATGTTATTGCACTTGCAATAGAAGGAAATATTATATGGATTGGCGCTGATTATGATGGTCTTGTGAAGTTTGACGGCACTACATGGACTGTCTTCAATACCTCGAATTCCGGGTTGCCTGATAATTATGCCTTTGCTCTTGTAATAGAAGGTAGTAATAAATGGATTGGGACTGGTGGTGGTGGTCTTGCGAAGTTTGACGACACTAACTGGACTGTGTTCAACCCCTCAAATTCTGGGTTACCTCGTAACGATGTCCTTGCACTTGCAATAGAAGGGAGTAATAAATGGATGGGCACTATGTTGGGGGGGCTTGCAAAGTTTGACGGTACAACTTGGACTGTGTTTAACACCTATAATTCTGGTTTGCCGTATAACTATGTTAATGCTCTTGGGGTAGAAGGGAGTAATAAATGGATTGGAACTCGGGCTGGTCTTGCAAAATTTGACGGAACTAACTGGACTGTGTTCAACTCTTCAAATTCTGGTTTGCCCGCGAGTGCTGTCCGGACTCTTGTAATAAAAGGTATTAATAAGTGGATTGGAACTTATGATGGTGGTCTTGCGAAATTTGACGACACTAACTGGACTGTGTATGACACCTCAAATTCCGGGTTGCCCAATAACGGTATCACTGCACTTGCAATAGAAGGGAGTAATATATGGATTGGCACTGATTATGGTGGTGGACTTGCAAAGTTTGACGGTACAACTTGGACTGTGTTCAACACCTCAAATTCCGGTTTGCCTGAAAACGGTATCAATGCTCTCGCAATAGAAGATAGTAATATATGGATTGGTACTTCTAATGGTCTTGCAAAGTTTGACGGTACTACATGGACTGTGTTTAACGCCTCAAATTCCAGTTTGCCTGCTAACTATGTAACTGCACTTGCAATAGAAGGGAGTAATAAATGGATTGGCGTTTGGGGTGGGCTTGTAAAGTTTGATGATACTAACTGGACTGTGTTCAGAACCTTAAATTCCGGTTTGCTTTCTAACGGTATCCGTTCTCTTGTAATAGAAGGAGCTAATATATGGATTGGAACTTGTGGTGGTCTTGCAGTATATAATACTACAGGAATAGAGGAAAACTCAAACATCAAAAATCAAAATGCAAAAATAGAAATAGGACAAAATCCGTTTATTAAATCAACAATTATCAAGTATTTCATACCCATTAGAACTCGAGTGATATTAAGTGTTTACGACATTTCTGGAAGTTGTGTGAAGACTTTAGTTAACGGAGAAAAAGCAGCAGGTGTTTATAATACAACCCTCAATTCAAATGAACTAAAAACAGGCGTATACTTTGCGAGACTTACTACCGGCACATTAAAAGCAACAAAGAAACTTATACTAATGAAATAGGAGAAAACTATGAAAAAGCTATTAATCGGAATATTTATGATAGGCTTATTTTCAAACCTCAGTTATGCGCAGGTTGTGCCGGTGGGGATTATACCACTTGGCCCGGCAGTAGGAAACGGAACATATCCTATAGGAGTAGGCGTAAATCCTAATACAAATAGAATATATGTTGCAAATATGGGCAGTAATAATGTATCTGTAATAAATGGTTATACGGATTCAATAATAAATACTATAAATGTTGCGGAAAGCCCTTTTGAAATAACTGTTAATCCCTCAACCAATATAGTATATATTGCACATAGTAACAACGATATTGTCTCCGTAATAAACGGAGCAACCAATTCAGTAGTAGGAACTATAGGGGTTGGAGGACGCCCATTTGATATTAAAGTAAACACAAAAACCAACAAAATATATGTTACAAATGAAGACAGTAACACTGTTTCTGTAATAGATGGTGTTACCAACTCAATAATAAAAACTGTGGCAGTTGGAGCTCAACCAAAAGGTATTGATATAGACTCAAATACTAATAAAATATATCTTGCAAGTACTTATGGTGTATATGTAATAGATGGTTCCGTAGATTCAATAATGGCAAATATAAGCATTTTGGGTGCGGGCATTGCTGTTAATACAGAAACTAATAAGATATATGTTACCAGTGATCATTTCAGCTCTGTTTTTGTGATAAACAGTTTAACTAATTCGGTAATAGATAGTATAAAGGTTGGTGAAATGCCTTATGGAATAGCCATAAACTCAAAAACTAATAAAATATATGTTTCTGATCGGGATTTGTCTAATGTTTTTGTTATAGATGGTTCGACCGATTCTATTATCACAACTATAGAAGATGCCAATCTTACCTCTTCTTACTGGGGAATTGATGTCAATCCGGAAACAAATAAAATATATCGTACAAATTGCCAGAGTAACACTATTTCTGTAATAAGCGGGTCAACAGATTCGGTAATAGCTACTATCCTTGCTGGTAGAATGCCT